>JAGYNS010000008.1 GCA_018399655.1 Campylobacterales bacterium | reverse complement strand
TTTTTAAGTAGTGGTATTTATAAAGAGTATGCTAAAAACTATCTTCACCAGTTTCAAATAGACGATGTGGATATTGAGCAGTATATCAAAACTCTTTAGGGTTACAAAGAGCGTTTTTTACATACTCTAAGTATTGTACTCGTGAGATCTGCTTGGCACCAAATCTTTCAAGGTGTGGTGTATACACTTGAGAGTCTATGAGCCTAAAGCCTTGTTTTTTCAAGTGCTCTACAAGTTTTACCAATGCTACTTTGCTTGCGTCACTTTTTAAAGTAAACATCGATTCGCCACAAAAGATATCTCCTATAGCTACTCCATATCCACCACCCACAAGCTCTTTATCAAAGTAGCTTTCAAAACTATGGGCAAATCCAGCTTGGTGCAGATCACAATAGGCTTCTATCATATCATTGGTGATCCAAGTGCCCTCTTGATCATCTCTTTTTGCTTTTGCACATGCTTTAATAACTTGTTCAAAATTTGTATCAAATCGTACTTCAAAGGTATTTTTTTTTATTGTTTTTGCTAAGCTTTTTGAGATTTTGAACTCATCTAGTAGCAAAACAAATCGAGGGTCTGGGCTCCACCAAAGGATAGGATCCTCTTCATTGAACCATGGGAATATCCCTTTTGAATACCCTTGCATGATTCGATTGATACTTAAATCCCCACCATATGCTACGATCCCCTCTTTTGAAGCACTATTTGGGTTTGGGAAGGTGTGGCTATATCGACTTAAAACTGGGATATACATCTATCTTTTGAGGATTCCCCCTAATTGCTCCCCTGCAAGGAGATGAAAGTGGATATGCCCTACTTCTTGACCGCCGTTTTGCCCAATATTGGTAATCAGTCTATACCCATCTCGTTTTACCCCTAGAGTTAATGCTACCTCTTGGATAAATGTTGTCATCTCCGCCATAATATTTGGGGTCATCTCATTAAATGACTCAATATGCACTTTTGGAATAATAAGCACATGGATCTTTGCTTGTGGGTTGATATCTTCAAATGCTAAAAAGTTTTCATTTTCCAGCACTGTTTTATTTGGGATCTCCCCTTCAATAATTTTGCAAAATATACACATAGAATATCCTTCATTTTTCATTTTTCTTAGTATAACCAAACTATAATAAATATTAAAGTATAATCTTGTCCTTAAAGATAAAGCATATACAAGGAGAGCTGTTTGCAAGAGTGGATAGATAATATAAAAAAATGTGACTCATTAGAAGATTTAGAGAGTTTGCGTATTGAGATTTTAGGGAAAAAAGGGGTTTTAACTGCCCAGTTTGCAAAAATGAAAACGATCCCAAATGAGGAGAAAAAGCTTTTTGCTGCAAACCTCAATCAACAAAAGACAGCTATAACAGCTGCTTTGGAAGATCAAAAAACCTTACTACTTGCTAAAGAGCTTGAAAAAGAGCTTGAGTCTGAAAAAATTGATGTAACAAAATTTGAGCCTTCTAAAAACAATGGAGCGTACCATCCAGTAGCTTCAACTCTCCATCAAATTACAAGCTATTTTCAAAACCTCAATTTTAGTGTAGAGGATGGTCCACTTGTAGAGGATGATTTTCACAATTTTGAAGCACTTAATCTTCCTGCATACCATCCTGCTAGAGATATGCAAGATACATTTTACTGCAACGATAAAATGGTACTACGAACTCACACCTCTCCTGTGCAGATACGAACTATGATGAAACACAAGCCCCCTATTCGTATGGTAGCTCCAGGTGCGGTGTTTCGAAAAGATTTTGATATCACCCACACTCCTATGTTTCATCAAATTGAGGGGTTGGTAGTGGAAAATGGTGATGTGGTTTCTTTTGCCAATTTAAAGTTTGTGATGGAGGAGTTTTTACACCATATGTTTGGTGATGTAAATATCCGATTTAGACCTTCATTTTTCCCATTTACTGAGCCCTCAGCGGAAGTAGATATTAGCTGTATTTTTTGTAAAGATGAGAAAACAAACAAAAACAAAGGGTGCCGAGTATGCTCTCATACTGGTTGGCTTGAAGTTTTAGGGTGTGGAATAGTAGATCAAAATGTATTTGAAGCAGTTGGTTATGAAAATGTAAGTGGTTATGCTTTTGGTTTAGGGATTGAGCGATTTGCTATGCTTATTCACAAAATTGGAGATCTTCGATCTTTATTTGAAAGCGATATTCGATTATTAGGACAGTTTAGATGATTATTACAAGAAAATGGTTACAAGAGTTTATAGATATTTCAAAAATAAGTACCCAATCTATTTGTAAAGCACTCAACTCATTGGGTCTTGAGGTAGATAGTACCCATAGAATTCTTATACCAAATGGCGTTGTTGTAGGAAAAGTTTTAGAGTGTGAAAAACACCCCGATGCAGACAAACTCAATGTGTGCCAAGTAGATATTGGAACAAAAATAGAGCAGATCGTGTGTGGTGCAAAAAATGTTGCTGCAGATCAGTTTGTTCCTGTAGCTACTGTTGGGACTATGCTAGATAAAGATTTCAAGATCAAAAAAGCCAAACTTCGAGGAGTTGAATCTCATGGGATGATATGTAGCTCTACAGAGATTGGGTTGCCAAAAATCAATGATGGGATCATGGTTTTAGATGACTCTATTGGAGAACTTATCATAGGAAAAGAGCTCAATGAATACCCACTAGTTAATGATGAAACAATAGAGATAGAACTTACAGCTAATAGAGGGGATTGTTTGAGTATTCACGGAATAGCAAGAGAGCTTGGAACATACTTCAATCTCCCTATTAGCAATTTTGATATCATCAACAATAGTAACAATATGGGGATAGGGCAAATTTTTGATGTCAATTATGATACCCAGTGTGAATCAAGCTTGGTCTTTAAAGCGATCAATGTAGAAAGCTTTTCATTAAAACTGATCCATACACTTCGTACTGCATTGGTTGAACAACTCAAACAAAATGATATCCAAACAGCTATTGCCTATGCAACTTACGAAACGGGTGTTCTTATCAATGGATATAGTAAAACATCAGCAGCAACCCATGATGATAAGATTGTCTCTTTAGAGGTAAAAAAAGACAAACATGGATTTGATACAGTAATAGGAAAAGAGCTTTTAAGTACCATTGGGATTGAATCTGGTTCTATCCCTGAGATGAGTGATGATATTATTTTAGAAGCTAGCTATACCAATCCAGAACTACTTTCCCAAAGAGTTTTTGATAAAAATAGATCTACAGGGGAGGCCTACTATAGAGCTTCAAGGGGGAGTGAGCCTGATCTTAATTTTGGACTTGATCGATTAAGTAGTCTGCTTTCATTGTGTGGTGCTACTATTTACAACGGAAGTAAAAACTTTATCAATGAGAGTGAGCTCACCACAATCCATCTTAATATGCCTCAACTCAATGCTATCATTGGGCAGGAGATTGAGCTGCACAAAGTGATCCAAATTTTAGGCTCCCTTGGATTTAGTGTAAAGCAAAATGACCAAAGCTCTATTAGTGTTACTGTACCAGCATTTCGACATGATCTTAAAAATGTTGCGGATGTGACGGAAGAGATTGTACGAGTTATAGGGATTGATAATATTCAATCAAAACCATTACTTATGCAAGAGATTGAAAATAGCAACGATTTTTCACAAAAACTTATTTTACAAAATGAGTTACGATCACGCGCTATCAATCAAGGCTTTTTTGAAACAATCACTTATATATTTTCCAATAAAGAGCTCCTTGAGAAATATAACTTTGAAAGTGTGTATAAAAAATATGATATCAGCAACCCTATAGTCAATGAGCTCAATACTTTTCGAACCACTTTTGCATTGAATCTTATCCAAGCGGTATCACACAATGTCAAACTAGGGTTTAAAAAAGTAGCCCTTTGTGAAAGTGGTACTATTTTTGATAAAAGTAGAAATGAGACTAAAGCGATGGGGTTTATTTTTAGTGGAGAAAAAGAGAATCCAGCAGTAAGTAACAATGGGAAACCACAAGAGATAGATTTTTTTACTTTTGCACAAAAAATTTCTGCTATTTTTGGAGATTTTCATCTTCAACCAAAGAAAAAAATTAACAATGATGCGATCCATCCATACCAAAATGCCGATATTGTTTTCAATGATAAAATTATAGGATCTATCTATAAACTCCACCCAAATATCACAAAAGATTTTGGTATCTCAAAAGAGAGCTATTTTTGTGAAATTATTCTTGATCAACTTCATTACGATACAATTTTTGCAACAGATATTTCAAAGTTTCAAAGTTCTAGAAGAGATTTAAGTATCGTAGTGCCAAAAGAGATACCATATAAAAATATCACAAAAACTTTGAATACTTTACAAATTCCAGAGATCAAACAGTACAACTTGATCGATATTTATAGTGATGAGAGTTTAAAAGAAAGTGAAAGCTTGACCCTTCGATTTACTTTGCAGTCTGATGAGAAAACATTTACAGAAGAGGATATCAATGAGATTATGGATAAGGTTATTGATAAGCTTCAAGATGACTTAAATATAGGACTTCGATGATGAAAAAGCTCTCTATCTCCCCTATACAAAACTCTTTTGATGTGGTGATTGACTCTATTGCCAGTGATAAGTCAATCTCTCACAGGTGTGCGATGTTTTCACTTCTAAGTGATCAGCCATCAAAGGTCAAAAATTTTCTTCGAGCAGAGGACACTATGGACTCTTTAAAAATAGCTCAAAAGTTAGGAGCTACTATAGAAGATGATGGTGAAACAATCATCATAACCCCACCACAAACTTTGTCTGAGCCAGATGATATACTTGACTGTGGAAACGCAGGAACTGGGATGAGACTCTATGCGGGTCTACTAGCTGGGATTGAGGGAAGCTTTGTACTTACAGGGGATAAATACCTTCGAAATAGACCTATGAAAAGGGTAGCCGATCCACTAAGATCTGTAGGAGCAAAAATTGATGGAAGAGAAGATGGGAATAAAGCTCCACTACATATAAGAGGTGGGCAGCTTGAACCATTTCGATACCATAGTCCTATAGATTCTGCTCAAGTAAAGTCAGCACTTATTTTAGCAGCACTTAAAGCCAATGAACCATCATACTATAAAGAGGATCTTCTTAGTCGTGATCATACTGAAAGAATGCTCAATGGGATGGGGGCAAATATAGAAACAAATAAAGAGGGATGGATACAGATCAATCCTATCAAAAAACCTTTAAAACCTCTTGATATCACTGTCCCAACTGATCCATCAAGCGCTTTTTTCTTTGCAGTGGCTGCGGCTATTATCCCAAATAGTACAGTAACACTTAAAAATGTAACACTCAATCCAACTCGTATTGAAGCGTATAAAGTACTTCAAAGAATGGGAGCAGATGTAGAGTTTAAACAAACTGAAAATATCTATGAGCCTTTGGGGGATATTGTTGTAAAACATAAAGAGCTTCGAGGAGTTATAGTAGAGGAAAATATCGCTTGGCTTATTGATGAGCTCCCAGCGCTTAGTATCGCTATGAGTATTGCAAAAGGGAAAAGCGTAGTGAAAAATGCAAAAGAGCTTCGAGTAAAAGAAAGCGATAGAATAAGTGCGGTTGTCAACAATCTTCAAAAATGTGGAGTTGGTTTTATTGAGTATGAAGATGGCTATCTTATAGAAGGTGGTGCAACACTGCAAAAAGCCACCATAAACTCCCATGGGGATCATAGAATCGCTATGAGTTTTGCCATTGCTGGATTGTTATGTGGTATGGAGATTGAAGATACCCAGTGTATTGAGACCTCTTTTCCTAATTTTATCGATATCTTAGAGCAGTTGCATCAAAGATAAATTATGGAAGTAAAACTAGCTACTAGTTATGGATTTTGTTTTGGGGTAAAAAGAGCTATTGAGATAGCACAAAAACATCATAATAGCGCTACGATGGGTCCACTTATTCACAATACAAAAGAGATTCAAAGACTTCAAAAAGATTACAATGTAGGTTTATACCAAAATCTTGATGAAGTAAAAAAAGATGAAACTGTAATCATAAGAACCCATGGGATTCCAAAAAATGATCTTCAAATATTAAAATCAAAAGACGCTAAAGTGATCAATGCCACTTGCCCTTTTGTAACTACTCCTCAGCAAATCGTTAAAAAGATGTCAAGCGAGGGATATAGTATCTTGATATTTGGAGATGAAACCCATCCTGAAGTAAAAGGGGTCAAAAGCTACGCCCAAGATGATATCCATGTGGTACTTGAGCCAAATGAATTGCAAAATATCTCATTCAAATATGACAAAATCGCAACAGTAGCACAAACTACACGAAAAAAAGAGAAATATTTACAAATTGTCAATGAGCTTATTTTAAAAAATAAAGAGGTAAGGGTTTTTAATACCATTTGCGATGCAACATTTGAAAATCAAGATGCAGCAAGAGAGCTTTCAAATGAGGTTGATATTATGATAGTTATTGGCGGAAAAAACTCTTCTAATACAAAACAGCTCCTTACAATTGCTCAAGAAAATTGTAAAGATAGCTATCTTATAGAGGATGAAACGGAGATAGAACCAAACTGGTTTCTCAATAAAAAACTTTGTGGTGTGACAGCGGGAGCTTCCACTCCTGATTGGATTATTCAAAAAGTTGTCACACAAATTCAACAATATTAAGCAACATTAAGATATAATGGTCATTATTAAAATAAAAGGGTAGGCAAGTAAATGAAATTTGAAGATTTTGAAATAGAAGGTGAAGACTTCGCAACATTATTGGAGGAGAGCGAAAAAAACACACAAACAAACACAGTAACTGAAGGTGAGATCGTTATTATCAATGATGATAATTTTGTAGTAAGTATAGCAGGTAGAGAGGGGAGAATCCCTTTATCTGAGATCAAAAACAGTGATGGAAGTTTGAAGTACTCTAAAGGGGATACTATCCCTGTGATGGTTACAGGAACAAGGGGAGAAAACCTCTCTTTATCATACAAAAAAGTTTTACAAAAAGAGAAGTTTGACCAATTTGTAAAAGAGCATGGTGAAGAGCCTGAGAATGTAGTGATTGAAGGGACAATCATGTCTGTAAAACCAAGAGCTGGTTTTGTACTACAAGATGATGAGGGTATGGAGTATTTTATGCCTATGGCTCAAGGGTTTTTAAAAGCTCATGGTGCTGTTGGGAAAAAAGTAAAAGCTGCAGTGTTAAAAGCAAAACCTGAAACTACTAGTATCGTTGTATCAAGAAGAAAACTAATCGAAGAGTCGCAAAAAAACAAAGAAGAGAAAATAGCGAAACTTATGGAGAACAACGAACCACAAACTGGAACTATTAAAAAAATAACAAGTTACGGTATGTTTGTAGATATGGGTGGAGTTGATGGACTTGTAAACTACAATGAGATCAGCTATAAAGGGCCTGTAAACCCATCTAGCTATTACAATGAAGGGGATGAAGTTACCGTTGTAATGAAATCTTACGATAAAGAGAAAGGGCACCTTTCACTTTCGATCAAAGATGCTCTTCCAAATCCTTGGGATGAGATGAGAGATGCTTTAGAAGTTGGAGACACTATTACAGTTACTGTATCAAATTTTGAAAGTTATGGAGCATTTGTTGATCTTGGAAACGATATTGAGGGATTACTTCATATCTCAGAGATCTCTTGGAATAAAAATATCAAAAGCCCAAAAGAGTGTTTAGAGATTGGTCAAGAGATCAATGTAGAGGTTATTGATCTTGATTGTGACAAAAAAAGACTACGAGTAAGCCTAAAATCACTTCAGCCAAAACCGTTTGAAACATTCAAAAGAAACCACAAAGTTGGAGATCTACTTAAAGGAACTGTTGCAACACTTACAGACTTTGGAGCATTTATCAATCTTGGAGAGGTAGATGGATTACTTCACAATGAAGAGGCTTCATGGGATACTGGATCTAAATGTAAAGATATCTATAAAAAAGGTGATGAAGTTGAAGTAAAAATCATCAAAATTGATACAGAAAAAGAGAATATCTCGTTAAGTGTAAAAGCACTTCTTGATTCTCCAGCTCAAAAATTTGAGAAAGAGTATACAAATGGTGATATTATCAAATCTACAGTAAAAGATATCAAAGATTTTGGTGTATTTGTAGAACTTGTAGATAATTTAGATGGTCTTATTAGAAAAGAGGATCTTTTAACAAAAGAAGATGGTAGTGAGATCAAAATAGGTGATGAGATTGAAGCTGTTGTTGTAAATATCGACAAGCAAAAAAATAGAGTAAGATTGTCTGAAAAAAGATTAGCATCTCAAAAAGATAGAGATATGCTTAAAACAGTTAACGATGATACATCGATGACTTTAGGTGATGCTTTAGTAGGAAAATTATAAAATAGAACTTTTACCCAAATGGAGACTTTAAATAATGAATAAACCTACAGTAGTAGTTTGTGACCATATCCACGAAAGTGGATTGGAGATTTTAAAAAATAGTAATGATATAAATTATGTTTATGCAGCAGATATTGATAAAACTTCCCTTTTAGATGTGATCAGTGATGCTGATGTATGTATTACAAGAAGTTCAACTGATGTTGATGAAAAGTTTTTAAATGCTGCTAAAAATCTAAAAGCGGTAGTAAGAGCTGGGGTTGGGGTAGATAATGTAGATATGGAGGGGTGTTCAAAGCGTGGTGTTATCGCTATGAATGTCCCAACTGCAAATACTATAGCTGCCACGGAACTTACCATGACACATATGCTTTCATGTATGCGAAAAATGCCTTATGCACATTCTCAATTAAAAGATCAAAGAATTTGGAAAAGGGAAGATTGGTATGGATCTGAACTTTATGGGAAAAAGCTAGGAATTATAGGATTTGGAAATATCGGTTCACGCGTTGGGGCTAGAGCAAAAGGGTTTGAGATGGATGTGATTGCTTACGATCCTTATATCCCTGCAAGCAAAGCAACTGACCTAGGGGTTGAATATACCACAAATTTTGATGATATCTTATCGTGTGATATAATCACTATCCACACACCAAAAAATAGTGAAACGATCAATATGATAGATGAACAGCAGATTGCAAAGATGAAAGATGGAGTGATCCTAATCAATTGTGCAAGAGGTGGATTGTACAATGAAGAAGCACTATACAACAACCTAAAATCAGGCAAAGTAGCAATGGCTGGTATTGATGTGTTCAATAAAGAGCCAGCAACTGATCATCCACTTTTAGATCTTAACAATGTAACAGTGACCGCTCATCTTGGGGCCAATACTGTTGAATCACAATATAAAATCGCAACGCAAGCAGCCAATAATGCTATCAAATCAGCTAAAGGGATCGGTTACCCACACGCTTTAAATCTTCCAATAGATGAGACAAAAATACCACCATTTGTAAAGCCATATTTAGAGCTTACTCAAAAGATGGGATACCTTATAGCACAAATGGATAAAACAGTAATTGAGGCGATCAAAGTTGAAGCTGAGGGTGAGATAGCTGAATATCTAGAATCACTTTCAACATTTGCAGTTGTTGGTGCACTCTCACATAGCTTAAGTAATGAAAAGATCAACTATGTCAATGCTTCGTTTGTAGCTGAAGAGCGTGGGATCAAAATAGAAACAGCAGAACACTCAAATACAAGTGCATTTAAAAATCAAGTGAGTGTAAAAATAACTACAAAAAATGGATCACACACTACAAGTGGAACAATTTTTGAAGAAGATGTTCAAAGAATTATACGAATTGATGATTATGTAGTAGATATTGAGCCAAATGGGAAAATGATCCTTTTTACAAACTCAGATGTTCCAGGGGTTATTGGAAATGTTGGAAAAACCTTAGGAGATGAGGGGATCAATATCGCTGATTTTAGACTTGGAAGAAGTAAAGATGGTGCCTTGGCTGTAATTATGGTTGATGAGAATATAAGTGACGCTGTTTTAGAGAAACTACAAAACTTAGATGCAGCACGATCTGTTGCATACGCACAAATATAAATATTTTTTAAAATGACTTGGAGGAATAGATGGCAATAGGGATGAGTGATCTTAAAAAAGGTCTCAAAATAGAACTTGATGGAGTTCCTTTTAAAATTATGGAATATGCACATGTAAAACCTGGAAAAGGGGCTGCATTTGTACGATGTAAGATTCGAAACTATCTCAATGGAAAAACAATAGAGAAAACTTTTCATGCAGGAGACAAATGCACTACACCCGATCTTCAACAAAAAACAATGCAGTTTTTATATGATGATGGTGAGATGCTTCAATTTATGGATAATGAAACTTATGAACAAATTGGACTGACTCCTGATCAAGTAGGTGATGCTGAAAAATGGATCATAGATGGGATGAATGTAGATATGATGTTTTTTAAAGGGGAAGCTATCACAGTAGAACCACCTATGACCGTTGAGATGAAAGTGGTTGAGACTCCACCAAACTTTAAAGGTGACTCACAAGGTGGAAAAAAGCCAGCTACAATTGAATCTGGTGCAGTGGTTCAGATCCCTTTTCATATTGTTGAAGGGGATATAATAAAGTGTGACACAAGAACTGGGGAATACTTAGAAAAAGTCAAATAGTGAACAAAAAAGAACTTATTATTTTTGATATGGATGGTACACTTATTGATAGTGGAAATGTGATTGCAAATACGGTAAATTATGTACGCTCAGAGCTTGGAATGGTTCCTATGGATAAAAAGCAGATGCTTGACAAGCTCAATGATCCAACCATCAATTCATCAGAATATTTTTATGGGACAAAAGAGTTTACCACTGAACAAACAAAACTCTTTAATGAGTACTACGATACCCATTGTATCACTGATATTATTTTGTATGAGGGGATAGAAGATATTTTACGCTCTTTAGCCCCTTTTTGCAAATTAACAGTTGCTACCAATGCTTTTACAGATTATGCTTTGAAGATGTTACAGCACTTAAAAGTTGATCACTATTTTGATATGATTGTGGGTGCAACATGTGTACAAAATCCAAAACCACATCCAGATATGATATTCAAAACTCTTCAAAATTTTCAAATAGAAAATACAAACGCTTTGATTATTGGAGATAGCCATAAAGATAAGCTTGCAGCACAAGCGGCTAATGTAGAGAGTATTTTAGTAAATTGGGGATTTACCACTCATAAACAAGATGAAGCATTTTACTGTACTAAAATGCTTCAAGAGCACCTTTTAGAAATTACTCAATAAAAAAAGTAAACTTACGACCCTTTAAGTTCACTTTTATGGACAACATTTTCAATATCCATAATAACTAACATTTGATTATCTTCAAGTCTTACAAATCCTTTGAGATATTTAGCTGGGATACCAGACCCCATATCTGACACAGGATACAATGACGCACTCTCTAGCTTTTTTACATCATCTACTCTATCTACTACGAGTCCCAACATTCTGTTATCATCAGTTATAACTGCAATTACAGCAGTGTTTTCATCGTATTTTGCTTCACCTGTATTAAACTTTACACGGATATCAAGTATTGGTACCACTTCACCTCGTAAGTTGATCAAACCTTTTACCCACTCTGATGTATTTGGGAGGGTTGTTATAAGTTCAGGATATGTCAAAATTTCACGAATTTTTGGTAACTCCACTGCATACTTCATCTCGCCTAAAATAAATGTCATATACTCTTCTGCATTCATACTTTTATATTCTGCCATGTTCTACCCCTATTTTTTATAATGATATAATATAGTAATAACTATTAAATACTTATTATTCAATCTTCAATTGATTGTAATTTTTTCTTTTGTATCACCTTACAATCTACACTATAGTGTGAGTTTTGCAATGTAATAAGATCATTTTGCTCTACACTTTTTAAATCTATTATTATATTATCTTTACTTAACTGAACAAAACCTTGCGTATCTTTATTTGAAGGATGATTGTTTTGAAATCTTTGCTCCATCATCAAAAGATCGTTTTGTTTTTGCTTCAAAAGTGCAAGAAAGTTTTGTCCTAGTTGCAATTTTGTTTGATTGATTGAGCTTTGGATAAAATCAAATTTTTTCCCTAAAGAGTGTTGTAAAAAGCTTTTTGTCAGATATTCTATTTGTTGATTCTTTTGTGTGTACAGATTTTGAAACTTCTGTGTTAACTCATTGGCTAAGGTATCAAGATATATTCGAAGTTCATTGATATCTGGGGTTGCTATCTCTATTGCATTTGAAGGGGTGCTCGCTCGCACATCAGCTACAAAATCACTGATCACAAAGTCGCTTTCATGCCCAACGGCACTAATGATTGGTGTTTTTGCTTCAAAAATTGCATCTGCTACACACTCCTCATTGAATCCCCAAAGATCTTCAATGCTTCCACCCCCACGCCCTACTATTATAAGTGCTAAGTGTGAAGTGCTAAGTGCTAAGCTATCTGCTTTATGAATACCTTTCACAATTGATTCTTTAGCCCCTTCACCTTGTACAAGAGTAGGGATAAGGATCATCTTTGCAAGGGGGTATCTATGGGCTAATACTTTTTTCATATCTTCAATTGCAGCTCCCGTGCTTGAAGTGACTACAAAAATCTCTTGTGGAAACCTAGGAAGCTGTTTTTTCCTACTAGCATCAAAGTACCCTTTTATTTGCAGTTTTGTTTTGAGTTGCTCATAGGCTAGGGCTAAAGCCCCTACTCCACTTGGTTCTATTTTAGAGCACAAAAGCTGATAGTTTCCCCGTGGAGTGTATACTGTTAGACTTCCGTGTATAATAATAGTTTGCCCAACCTCTAAACGAAACTTTAAACTTCTAGCATTCCCTTTAAACATCACACACGAAATAGTCGATTTTGAGTCTTTTACTGAAAAATAGATATGCCCTGAACTATGATAGGTAAGGTTAGAGATCTCCCCTTCCACATACACATGGGAAAAAGTGGTTTCTAAAAGACCTTTTATCTGCTCATTTAATGCTGAAACACTAAGGGGTGCATTCATATTGAGTTATATTTTCCTTGCAATGATTGTTGTGGAGATATCCATAGAGTACCCTTTTATAAATATTGGCTCCAATCCTACACTTCTCATCTCACTACATAACTGCTCAGTCGTTATAAAATTTTCAATTGACTCTGGCAAATAGGTATAAGCATCTTTATTTTTAGAAACGAGTCCCCCAATATGTGGCATTATTTTATGAAGATAAAATTTTGACAATTTAGCACTAAAATCATCTTTCTCATTTTTTGTAAATTCTAAAATTACACATAAACCATCTTTTTTCAAAACTCTTGCAAACTCCTCTAGTCCCTGCTGTCTTTGCACCACATTTCTAATCCCATAGGATATAGAGATAAAATCAACACTTTGATCTTCTAGTGGCATATTTTGGGCCCCTGCTTCTATAAATGTTCTATGGGGTATTTTTGTTTTTCCAACCTCCATCATCCCAACACTTGGATCGACTCCAACGATTTGCTCCACCTCTATCCCATTGGTTTTTGCAATATTTTCCCAGTCAATCATAAGATCACCTGTCCCACAGGCTACATCTACTATCTTTTCAAGGTTAGATTTTCCATAAAAACTATACGCAAGATTACACGCTTTTCTTCTCCATGTTTTATCTATACCCATACTTAAAATTCTATTTGCCAAATCATAAGTTTTGGCAATATCATTAAACATTTTTACAATCTCTTCTTGGGTTTGTTTTTTCTCTTCCACCTATTTTATCCTATAATATAAATTTTGCGACTAAAAGTCCTATGACAAAGCCAATATTTAAAGCTACGATAATTTTCATAATCTCAAGCTTTTTATCGATTTTTGGCATATATTGCATTATTTTTTCTTGTCTTTGAACACTCTCATCAAAGTTATTAGTAACTTTATCAAGCTTTTTAATGGTTTGAGTCAGTCCCAACTGAGCTAATTCAAACTGTTCTGTTAAATCTTTTGCTTGTTTAAAGCTCATATCACTCATACTGTAAGTCCTATTTTTCTATTTTAACCCATTGATCAAGTGCACAAAAAATCCCATTAAGACTTCCCAAAACATAATCTTTTGCTTCAGTTTGTAATCGTTTAAAAAAGAGATACTTTAAAGCACCATCTCTATCACCCTTCTCTTTGGCGTCTAAAGCTTTTTGTTCAAAGTTTGTATTATTGTGAGCCATCTCCCATACGGTACTTCCAAGATATCTACTCATAGTGATGATTTTATCATTTTTTACTGCAAAATATTTTGGATCTTTTACAAAATCGGTGATCGTAGAATCACTTCCTAAATATCGATGTCCAAAAAAGTTGATAAATTGCTCTTCTAGATAATCTTGCTCATGAGAGATTGCACGATTCAGTGCAAATAAAAGATTATCAGTAGAGTTTCTTTCGATTTTTCGAAGCTTTTTCATCGTAGCAATCGCATTTTTCCCATCAAGCTCCCCATCACCCATAGGGATAATCCACTTGATATTGTTAAAAGAACCCACTTTTGCTATCTCTTCAAGAACAAGTGTAGAGGTTTTGTTTCCCCCCACATCTACTATAATCTCATGATTATCATCCATAAGGATCATCTCATCAAGCTTTGTGATGCTATTTGTATTGAGCATCCTTTTATCAACTATTTGAGTACGGGTAAAACTTTGGGAATCGTTATTTTCATCATCTATTTCAATATAGGTTATTTTTTTTCCATGTTTTTTATATAAATAAGGAGCTATCACTTGCATAGCGACGGTAGATTTACCAACACCACCTTTTGTTTGTGGAATTATAATCATTGCTATCTTCCTTTATTTGAGTTGATTAGATTTTAGCAAAATTTTAGTTTATTATTGCTTTTATTTCTATTGGTTCTTTATCATCATAGATTTTAGCCTTATACCCATCAACTGCTTTCCCCTCTTCATCAAGCTTGATAACTATTGCTTGAAATATCGATTTACAATTATTAGGAATTTCAAAATGGCCCCCAAGTCCTGTGAGTGCTTTTTGTATAGGGATTTTGCTATCCATCCCTATGACATTATCTCTACATCCTGTAAGCCCTACATCTGTTACATAAAAAGTTCCATCTGTGATCTCTAAATCATCAGTCCCTACATGGGTATGAGTACCACAAATGGCACTTACTTTCCCTTTTAAAAGCTGCATTAAAACTCTTTTTTCTGAAGTTACTTCTGCGTGAAAATCGATAAAGATATGGCTGATATCCTCTTTTTGTAAATTTTCTATAAGCTCTAGGGCATGGGTAAATGGGTTGAGTACTTGAGGCATCATATATATTCCCATAAGATTAATGATAGCCAATTTTTTCCCTTTTATTTCAACAATTTTAACACCACTTCCTGGAACCCCTTTTGGGTAATTGTCAGGGCGAAGTACTGGTTTAGTCTCAAAAAGTGCCAAAATGTCTTTTTTTTTATCCCAAGAGTGATTTCCTCCTGTGATAAGATCAACCCCATTATTAAGAAGTTCTGTGGCATTTTTTACAGTTAAACCAAACCCATGACTTGCATTTTCCCCATTGGCTATAACAAAATCTACTCCATGGTGCTGTTTGAAGGTTTCTAACTTCTCTTTAACTATTTTTCTTCCTGGTCGCCCTACAATATCTCCAATAAAAGCTAAAGTCAAACAGACTCCTGTATCATCTCTTGAACTTTTGGAAGGAGCACTTCAAAAACTGCTCCATCACCTTTATTGTAAGCTTTTATAGAACCTTTTTGTTCCTCTACTATTTTTTTAGCAATATTCAATCCCACTCCAATACCACCACTTTTTTTGGTACTTACAAATGGATCAAAAAGCTTATCTAAGATATCTTCTTTAATTCCCCCTGCATTATCATGGAAAGTAACTTGTATATGATCTTCTAACTCTTTAATATCAATTTTTAAAAATCTTTTTTCATACTCTTGAATTTTGACCAATTCATCTAACGCATTGTTAATAATGATAATCCACACTTGCTCTATTCGCTGTTTTTGAATATAGCTTTCAAATCGATATTTATCTTTATCCATTGCTACAGAAAAAAGATCGCCATTGAGATAGATTTTTACCATAGTTTTTGCTGCATTATATGAAACTGTCAGTGAGGTATGAATCGTGCTATAAATATTTTCTACCGCTTTTGTTTCATTTGAGATTTGGGAAACTTCTCTCATAGATTCTACAATATTAGCAATTCTACTAATCCCATCTAGTATTTTATGAGTATTATCCTCTATTCGCTCCTTAATGCTACTACTAGGAAGATCTTCAATATCAAACTGCATCAACTCAAAATTTCCCTTAATATAAGTAAGTGGAGTATTTATCTCATGGGTGATCCCTGCAGCTAAAGCCCCAATGGAGCTAAGCTTTACACTTTTGATCTGCTCCTCTTGCATAAGCTCCATCTGTTTAATATTTTTTTCAACCTCTTGAGATATCTTTTCATTGAGTGTTTTATTGATTTTTTCGAGCTTTTTTTGACTCTCTTCTAAAAGGATCTTATCGGTAATATCAGTTCGAATAGCTGCGTATGCTACAATATCGCCATTATCATTAAACTGTGGCTCTATATGTGCTTCTACCCAATAAGAACCACCCTGTTTTGTTTTGTTTTTTACTCTACCACTCCATTTTTTACCCTGCTTGATTGTTTGCCACATCTGCTTAAAAACTTCTGGGTCTGTATCTGGGTGTCGAACGATTGAGTGGGGTTTTCCTATAAGCTCCTCTATTGAATAGCCTGATATTTTACAAAATGCTTCACTTGCATCTATTATTACCCCATTTGTATCAGTTGTAGAACGAATTACATATCGATTGATAATCTTTAATGAATCACGAAGCTGTTTTTCTTGAGTTTTTGTGAGCATAAAAGAAGTACACTCTTACTTTTGAGCTAGTACTTCTTGAATCTTTGTATCAATTGCTTGTAAAGAGTCAAATGGTTTCATTAAATAGTGCGTTGCACCATGTTTATGTGACTTCAATACTTTATCAAGAGTAGAGTAAGCGGTCATCATGATCACTTTAAGATCTGGATTTTTCTCCATAAGCTTCTCTAACACATCAAGTCCATTCATTTGTGGCATCATAATATCAAGCAACACAATGTCATAGCTACTATCGATAGTATCAAGGGCAACTACTGGATTTAAAAAAGTTGTTACACTATATTTTTCATTTCTATTAAGAAATCGCTGAATCATACTTAAGATTTCATTCTCATCATCAACTATTGCTACTTTATATCTTCCATTTTCCATATTTAGTTTCCTTTATTATCTTCAAATAGATCTTTTGCTGCTAGTTTCATCAACTGGTCATTCTTCTCATCAAGCATAGCATCTAATACCTGAAACACATCTTGACTTGCCACTTCAATTTTACCTATTTTATCCTCTATAATAGCTTTTGAACACACTACAGAACCACCAGCACACTCACTTGCAAGTTCGTTAGCCTCTTTATGTACTATTGCATGAGGATTAAGTAAAGAGTTAAACGATCGTGTTGACTTAAACTCTTTTTGACCCAGTCCACTATCATACCACTTCCCAAGTCTACACTCATGGTGTGTAGAAGGTTTAAAGTTTGTACTTTCCCCAAAAAGAAGTTGATATAGGTTGTTTTTATAAACAACATGGTCAAGTTTTGCTAGATTGATAAATATTTTATTGCTTATAGCATCTACTTCAAATACACTTCTTCCTGCATTTTTTTGGAAAGTATTCATAAGCTTGATAAGTACTTCTACTCGCTCTTTTGTTTGCACTACAACTTTTGCAACAAAATCGGAGCTTTTTTTCATCCGTGCAGTTTCCTCTTGTATTGAGACAACCACATCTTTAATCTCTTTGGCTGCATCTGCACTTCTACTTGCTAGGTTTCTTACCTCTTGAGCAACTACTGCAAATCCTTTTCCAGCTTCCCCAGCAGTAGCTGCTTCAACTGCTGCATTGAGTGAGAGAATATTAGTTTGAAATGATATTTGATCTATAACAGTGATTGCTCCTGCTAAAGCGATATCATCACTTTTTTGTACCAAATTTGTTACTATCTCATTCTCTTTTAATAATTTGTGTGTTTAAATTTTGGGTATCGCTACCAATATTTTGTGAGTTGTAGCCCTCAAGAGAACCTGAAGCGGTATGCTTTGACTCTTTTGACATATTATCAAGTTCACCTAATAGCTCTTGATATACACTTTGTGTATTGGATAACGATTGATTGATATTTTCATTGTGCTTATGAAGGAGTCCATCATCTGCATTGTCATGAATAGAGGTTTTCACTCAATGAAGCTATAGTGATATCTTCTCTTGTTTTTTATATTCAAGTTTTGCTTCACAATCCTCTATAATAATCCTTTGCCCATTTTTTGCCATCACATCTAGAAGGGCATTTGGGTTTGGGATATTTTGTTTTGCTCTATCATTCATAAAAATAATAGAGTTGTTTTTATCAACAGCTACAATCCCCTCTGTTGTAGAGAATAGTGCGATTTTTTCTAGGTTTGCTTTCTCATGCTCCAATGTTACCATCTTACTTTTAAGGCGAAGCTGGGTAACTAACTTTTTCAAGTTCTGTTTTATAGCTTTGTTCTGTTTGTTGCACTTGCTCTCTAGCTCTTGCACCTTGAGCTTTAATAACTCGCACTTTCATCTTTTGCTTTATTTGAAACATTTTCAAGACCCTTAGATTTTATTTTCAAAGATTATATCTCATAAGTTATTATATAAAAAAAAATTAATTATCAACACTATATCCACAACTCAATGCCCATTGGAAGTTATATCCCCCCTAATTCGCCCGTTATATTAAGGAGTTCACCAATAAAATAGAGACTTTTTTGATACTTACTCATATTATCGTTTAACTCTGCAACATCTATTCCCCTTTGGTTACCTCTGCTTTAGAATATCCAAAATTTCAGCAGGAGCTATAGAGTAGTGCGAATATCAATATCCATATTTCTTATCGTTTGTTTAAATCTTTTGAAGATAGCTTGTGTTTGTAGGGAGCAAATCTATGATGATATTCCCTTTTTCCCAATACAAAGAGGTGGTTAAATTATATAATTACTCACTAATTTGTGGGTAAATACATTTTCCCCTCTATTGTTTTATCTTCAACTTTTATTTCTTGCATCCAAAGAAACTCCACTTAACTCTTTGAACCAAAACTGCTCTTTGAACAGTAAACCCCACCAAAGCTGCTGAGCTTAGAAACTGTATGTCCAAATTTTTTTGCTATTTTAGCCAATATCACTAGCCCCGAGTGTGGCATAAGACAATCCCCCTGAGGCTACTATCAATTTTTGCTTGATAGGTTTGTTTGAGGTGGCGATATGAAAAATATCTGTTTGATACTCTACATCTACTACCTCTGTGTTGAGATAATATTTCGAGTTTGAAAGTAGTTTTTGAAACATCGCAATAGGCTCAGAACTACTTTTACAAAAAATAAAGGTTCCTTTTGACTATTTTTTCATTTATAGTTGGGAAAACACCATTTTGATTTAAAAACTTCAAAAGCTTTTGGTTGTCAAACTTAAAACTGTTTTGATAAACTCTTCATCCCCTAAATAGTATTGACACCTCTATTACTTGTTGGGGCGATGTTACATTTTCCACCACCACTTATTTTTATTTTTGCCCCTATTTCACCATGGTTTTTTATCAATAAGGCAAACTTTTTTGTCTTGAAATCTGCTCGCAGCCATAAGACCGCTTCTTACCCTGCTCCTATAATAGCAATATTTCATAAACCATTATTTATAAGCTCAAATGCCAAATCCCCTCTTGTTTGGTTGGGTTATCGTATAATTCTGTATCATCAATTGGTTTGCTTTTTCCCACATATTCGTACCACCCACGATGCTCAATCACCCTTGCCGAGAGAGTCCATTTTGTGCATATTTTGAAAGATTTCCTACTCTATTTTCCTTCTTTTCCCATAAATATCCTCTTCTAGCTTCTCAACAAGATGAAACTCTTGTGCATCTATGTGTCCTATCACCTCAAATCTTTGTATCTTTTATTCTTTCTAGAAAATTTTTTAAAGCTTTTCACATCCACTATTTACATATTCTCACTACTACTTTTAAGCGTTTTACAAGTATATGTTTCATAAGTTTCTTTTGTGTTTGATGGTCAATATGCTCTTTTACTGTGACTATTTTTTCCACCTCTACTACTTTTTCTACAGGTTTTTCTACAAGTTTTTCCACCTCTACTTCTACTACTTTTTCTACAACTGTATTGGTTTGACCTTTTGGCTCATCTTGTAGTTTTAAGATCTCTTGATTGAGTTTTGTAATTTGTGTTTGTAGTGTCCGCTCTTTTTGTAATGCTACACTATACGGTACATATTGATCTTGAATATGTGTTGGCAACTCTTCAAATTGGACCACCTTGTTTTTAGGAACTATCTGTTTTGTTTGATAGATATATCCCATAAAACCTAATAGTGCAACAATCACTATTGAAAGTGATGCTATTATGAAATTGGACGAACTACTTTGTACTGGTGTTTCATTTTCCATTGTTACCCCTTTTGCTTTTTTGTTAAATATGATAGCGTAGTTTTGATTAAGTCATCATCATCTCTACTTGGAGCTTTTAAAGTCTTTTTTTGCTCATCATTATATACAACGGTAATATTCATATCATAGTTGCTAATGGTTTTAATATCTCTGTCCATCGCATTGATCTTTATAATAATAAGATCGATAAACTGTGAAGTTGGTAGATCAAGCTTCCCAAATCGATCCTCCATCTCATCTTGTATCTCAAATACCTGTTGCTTGTTTTCACAACGGCTTAGCCTTCTATACAGCTCCAATCGCACCCGATCTTCACTAATATACTCATTTGAGATAAATGCTGTGATACTTAGCTTGATATCAACCTCTTTTTGCTCCTGCTTAAGCTCCCCACTAAGTGTAGCAATGGCTTCTTCTAGCATCTTGAGATATAGCCCATATCCTATTTGCTTGATATGACCACTTTGAGCCTCTCCTATGATATTTCCACCACCTCTTATTTCAAGGTCTTGATGAGCCAGTGCCGTACCACTTCCTAGATATGAGTTTGATTCAAGTGCTAGAAGTCTTCGTATCGCATCTTTAGTGATCGTTTTTTTATCTTCTACTAAAAAGTAACAAAACCCCTCTTTAGCTCCCCTTCCAACACGACCTCTTAGTTGATGCAAATCGGCGATTCCAAATCGATCCGCTCCATCTATGATCATACTATTTGCATTTGGAAGATGCAATCCAGATTCTACAATGCTCGTTGCCAATAAAACATCAATCTGTCCATTGGCAAAAGCTTCTATTGTCTCCTCGCTTTGTTTTTGGGTAATCTTGGAGTGCATTACTGAAACTTTAAGATTGGGAAGAATTTCTAAAATATCCTCTTTTTTGGTCTCAATAGTAGCTATATTGTTATAGATATAAAAAAGCTGTCCACCACGACGCTTCTCCCTTAAAACAATCTCTTTGATAAGCTTCTCATCATACTCTTTGACAAAACTTCGCACCCCCAATCTTTCACTAGGAGCCGTAAGCAGTGCACTCATCCCTTTTACTTTAGAAAGTGCTAAATTTAAAGTTCGTGGAATTGGTGTAGCACTCATAGAAAAAATATGCACATCAGCTCTTAGATTTTTGAGCTTCTCTTTTTGTTTCACTCCAAACTTATGCTCCTCATCAATCACCACTAAAGCTAGGTTTTTACACTCTACACTTAAAAGGGAGTGGGTCCCTACTACAAGATCAATTTGTCCCTCTTTTAAAGATTTTTTTAACTCATTTTTCTCTTTGGTAGTGGTTTTTCCATCAAGTTTGGCAACTTTTATTCCAAATGGCTCAAGCCGTTTTTTGATCCCACTAAAGTGTTGATTGGATAACAAAGAGGTGGGGCATACAAAAAGTGCTTGATACCCATTTAAAATAGTGGCCAAAAGTCCATTCATCGCCACTTCTGTTTTTCCAAATCCCACATCCCCACTTAAAAGTCTATCCATCACGAGCCCTGAACTTAGGTCGCCTAAAAGCTCTTTGACACTTCTGCTTTGATCTTTGGTATACTCAAATCCCGCTTGAGATTGAAAAAGCTTCAACTCCTCTTTTGAAGTATCGATATAAAGACCCTTTGTGAGTTCTCTTTTTGCGGCAATTTGAATAATATCATTGGCTATAGCAAAAAGCTTCTCTTTGACTTTTGATTTTAATTTTGCAAAACTTCCCTTTCCAAGCTTATCAACAACAGCTATGGTACCACTATCAGCTAAATATCGATCAATAATCCCTATGTTTTCTACAGGGATTAGTAGCCTATCTTCACTAGCATACTGCACCACTACAAAATCACGCTTTGCTCCCATGACGGTCACTGGCTCTATCCCTTTAAACTGCCCTATTCCATGTACTTCATGGACCACAAAATCATCTTTTTGGAGCTCATCTAAAACGATCTTTGGCTTTTTCTTTCTACCTCTTTTAATCTCTTTATTTAAAGATACTATTACTTCATCGTCTGAAACTAAATTGATGATCCAAGGGGCATATACTATTGCATTTTTATTTGTAGTGATATAGTTTTGATCATCTTTGGCTGTATACTCATTAAACTCGCCAAGGCTTAGCTCATGGGATCGTACTTTGGCTTCTGAAGCAGAGATAATGGTGATCTTTTTATCTTTGTGAAACTCTAAAAATTCAGCTACATTAGCTACGCTTACACTTTTGTATCTATCATCTTCTAAAATAGGAGTTGTACTTAAAAGCTCCTCTTTTGGCAATCGTTTTTCTTCAAAGATATACACCTCATCGATCTCATCAAGAGCCTCTTTTGTAATGGAAGAGTTTAACTCTTTGGTATAGTATGTAGCTTCATCATCTAAAAACCAAAACCCTAAAGAGTGGATATCTTTTTCAAATACCTCTATTCCACTGGCTTCTATTTTTTCATTTAAGCTTTCAAGTTTTTGTTCATCAAACGCTAAAAATGAAGCTGAGATACTTACATTTTCTAGCTCTTCTGGATTTGATTTTTGAGTTTCTATATCAAACTGCCTAATAGATTCTATCTCATCATCAAAAAGAGATATTCGATACCCTAATTCTGCATGTGGTGGACAAATATCGATAATATCCCCACGAATAGAAACCTCCCCTGGCTCACTTACGATATCTACGAAATAATACCCCCAATTGTAAAGCTTATTTTTAAGCTCATCCAAATTAACAGTATCTCCAAACTCCAAACCCAAAGAATCAAAACAACTTTTTTTAGGAAGTGGGTAAGAAGCGGTACGAATAGGAACTATTAAAAGTTTATTCTGCTTTTTATAGTTGTGATACTCTTCAAGGGTTGCGGTTAGCTCTTTGATCTCATCAGAAAAAGACAAAAGATCATCCCCAAAATTAGCTCTTAGATCGCTCAATACAAAAGGCATTTTGCCTAAAAAACTTGCACAATCAGCTGCTTGCAACGACTGCTTCTCATCACTGACGATTAAAAGCTCTAAATCTTTGTTGTTTTTTATGTAGTTAAATATTTTGTTCAATAGTCATTATTCCAGATTAATTTTTATTCATAACAGTATAACACCATATCTCTTATAAAAATGAAAGTTCTCTATGCTATAATCTCTTATGACTATTCAACCTAATGCTTTATTTATTGCCGATGCCCATTTCAATAGCTTACGAAAAGATATATTGCCCTTACTTCAAGCTATTGAAGCTCAAGAGATACAAGTTTCTCAAGTGTTTTTGATGGGTGATATTTTTGATTTTTTATGTGGAGAGGTTGAGCATTTTTCCAAAACAAATAGTGAGCCAATCACTCTTATACAATCGATCTCAAAAAAGATTGAGACTTACTATTTTGAGGGGAATCATGACTATAACCTTCAAGAGATATTTCCAGATATCAAAATCTTTTCAAGGGTACAACAGCCCCAATATCTATCTTTTGAAAACAAGCAATTAGCTTTAGCTCATGGAGATATTTTTACCCCTAAAGGGTACGATATCTATTCAGCTATCATTCGCAATAGAGCGTTTTTGAGTTTTTTAGACTTTTTAAATTTTAGAAATTGGCTTTCAACTATTATTATAGAAAAATTAAAGAAAAAAAAAATCTGCCATGCTATGGAAAACTTTCAAACATTTCAAAAACAAAGGATAGAAAACTACCAATGTGATCTCATCATAGAGGGGCATTTTCATCAAGGTATTTTAAGTGAAAACTATATCAATATCCCCTCATTTGCGTGTGATAAAAAATATATGATCTATGAAGATGGTCAATTTAAATTTATTCAGGTATAATCGCGTCTATGGATACTTATGAATATACACAATTACTAAAAAAACTTGATCAAAAACTTGAAAATATCGAGTCTATTTTAAAGCCAGATGAGATCGAAAAACGATTAGCTGAAATTGAACAAATAGAACAAGACCCAAGCTTTTGGGGTGATGCGGAAAAAGCTTCAAAAATAGGAAAAGAGAAAAATCGACTCCTAGGAAGAAAAAATAAATTTAATAAAGCCAAT
>JAGYNS010000079.1 GCA_018399655.1 Campylobacterales bacterium | reverse complement strand
CTTAATGGAATAGAGTTTATATAAAAAAATTTGGCTTAATGAACAAGTAAAAAGAAATATTGAAAGATTTCCTGAAAAATTTAGATTTCAACTTACAGAAGAGAAGATGAGTATCAATGTTAAGTACTGTTTTAAAAACTCTCACGATAGATTTATAATAGTTTACGATAAGGAACCAACCATGCTCTTAAACTTCTCAACCCTAACCGAATCAAAAAAATACAGTACGATGAGCAACACCATCTTCCTTCTTCCAATCGCTTGGATAACTACAGAGTATAATACCCAACAAACAAATTAACTCTACGAAAAACACTCTATTTTTCATATAATTATAAAAAATAAAAAAAGGTGCTTGATTTGTTAGAGAATGTTATAGTTGGAAGTGGTATAGGTGGTTCGCTCATCTCTGCTCTTTTAAAAAATACCGATCACATCCTTTTCGAACAAGATAAAAACCTAGGAGGATGTGCCTCTACATTTAAACGCCATGGAAAATATTATAATGCTGGAGCTACCACTTTAGTTGGATATGAAAAAGATCATGTTCTAAAAAACATTTTTGATAGTTGTGATATCAAGCCAAATATACAAAAAAGTGATATAGCAATTCGGATCATTCAAGGGGAAAAAACAGTTGATAGAGTGAAAGATTTTGAGCATTTTTTAGAACAAGTTGAGCTTTTGTATCCCCACCCAAACAATAGGGTTTTTTGGGAAAAAATAAAACAGATCGATGAAAAATTTTGGCAACTTCAAAATATCTATTTTGGAAAATACAAATTTTCACGCTATATACAAACCTCCAAGTTTATCAAAGAACTTTTCAAAGTTTTTGGTTTTGAGATTTTTCAAAGTGCCAAAGGGTTTATAGATAAAAATCTATATAACATTCCTCAAAATTATCAGGACTTTATAGATGCTCAACTTCTTATAACTGTACAAACCACCTCAAAAAATATCTCTTTGCTCTCTTTGGCATTGGGACTAGCATACCCTTTTCATGATGTTTACTATCCTAATGGTGGGATGGGTAGCGTTATTAGTCAAGTTTTAGAAGATGTCAATACCCATACCAAAGAGCAAATTCAAAAAGTGATTCAGCACCAAGATCATTACGAGATAATATCAAACAAAACAAACTATAAAACAAAAAATGTGATACTCAATAGCTCTATTTATGATAGTGGGAAACTTTTTGATGATAAAAAAATAAAAAGCTATTATGAGAAATTTTCATTTAGCGATCAAAGTGCTTTTGTAGTGTATCTTTATATAACAAACAAAGAAAAATTTTTACACCACTATCAAATTATCCTTGATAAACTCTTACCAAATAGTATCTCAAAATCTTTTTTTGTCTCATTTAGCGATCAAGATGATCCAAAATTTCATAATAATGAAAATGGCTACAGTATAACTATCTCTACTCACACCAAAGCCAATTATTGGAAAATGTTATCGCCTGAACAATATGAGATACAAAAATACAAGCTTCAAAACTTTATTGTTGAAAAGTTTTTAGAGTATTTTGATACTATATCAAAGAAGGATATAACAAAAGTTTTTTCTGCCACTTCGATCACTTTTCATCGTTATATCTCACGATATAATTGTGGAGGCAAAGCTATAGGTTTGAAAAATGCTTTAGAGCTTCCTAGTTGTCAAACCCCTTTTAAAGGGCTTTACAATATTGGAGATACAGTTTTTGCTGGGCAAGGTTGGCCAGGAGTTGCACTAGGTGTTGATGTGTTGCATAAAGAGTTGAGTCAGAACCAAGGATAAATAGCATGGATAGTGTAGAACTAAAAATATCATCGTATGACTGGATCTATATTATCTCTATTGGTGCTTTTTTTGGTTTTTTTATCTCTTTATTTTTTTATTTTTTACATCATGAAGTTCAATTCATCTCAACAATCACTTTTAGTATTACCACCTCTATTTTTATAGCTATTTGTGCATCTATTTTGATCACTATTTCCAATAATTTTATTTTGCCAAAAGTAAAAGAGAAGTTTTGGTATCTTATTAGTTTTATTTTCTCTTTTAGCTCTGGGCTTTTTGGGTTTTTATTTAGTTTTACCCTTTTTTTAAGTTTTGAGCCTCCAATTATAGAGCTTATCAAGCCTTTTTGGTTATCTATTGCTATTACTATTGGATTTTTAACCTTTCTTATTGGTCTTATTTTGCACCAATTTATTGCGATGAAGTACAAACATGAGCAGATCAAAAGTGAAACTTTACATACCAAAATAAAAACTTTAGAAAATGAGCTCAATCCCCACTTTTTGTTTAATGCTTTAAACTCTATGAGTGAACTTGTCTATATTGACCCTAAAAAAGCGGAAAAATCTATATTAAATCTCTCAAGATTTTTACGAAATGCTATTGATACAAAAAGTGTTATACTTTTAGAAGATGAGATTAAAATGGTACAAAATTATGTGGATATTGAAAATATCCGTTTTGAAGATAAGATACAACTTCATATAAAAAGATCCACTTCTAAATCACTGTTCGTCCCTAAATTTTCTATTCAACTTTTAGTTGAAAATAGTATAAAACATGGCTATTTTAATCAAACATTGGATATAAATATTCAATGCTTTGATGATACAATTTTGGTATCAAACAATGGTAAACTTGAAACAAATTTACAATTTGGTACAGGACTATCCAATCTTTCAAAAAGGTTGGAGCTTTTAGAATTAGGAACCATAACACACAATATACAGGACAATAAAATGGTCTTTACAATCAATCTATCTCAAAACACAAAGGATATCGATGAAAACACTTATAGTAGATGATGAAAAATTAGCCTCAGCTAGGATACAAAGACTTTTAGAAGTGCAAGGGGTTGAGGATATAACAGTGATCAATGACCCTTTAGAAGCATATAAACAAGCCACCAAAACAAAGTTTGATCTTATCTTTTTAGATATCTCTATGCCAGAGCTTTCAGGACTAGAGCTTGCGAATAAAATTTTGGAACTTGAACCATCAAGCTATATTGTTTTTCAAACAGCCTATGAGGAGTATGCTATAGAAGCTTTTCAAGCAGGAGGACTAGGGTATTTGCTCAAACCTGTAGATGAAGAGGCGATAAAACAGACTTTACAAAAGGTCAAAAGCTATTTGGAGAAAAAAACACCCACCTCAAAAAAACTTTTAGGAAAAAGTGGCGGGACTTTATACCTTATCAATCTTGATGATATCTTTTATATAAAGGCAGATCTTGATGAAGTAATAGTTAGAATAAAACAAACCGATGTGTATGTACGGAAAAAAATAGGAGAGCTCGATAGTTTACTTAAAAATAAAAACTTCTTTCGAGTCCACCGCTCTTATATAGTCAATGTGGATAAAATAGAATCGATGGACAGCGTAGAACAATCAAAACTAGAGATAACATTTAAAGGGATCGATGAGATCGTGACTACATCAAAAGATGGAGCCAAAGAGTTTCGTGAATATTTAGAACGAAACAGTTTATAAACAAATAAAGGAGAGAGTGATGAGAAATATAGCTATCACAGGAGCTAGTGGATTTGTAGGGCAATCGCTTATAAAACATTTTGAAGCACAGGGTTTTCAAGTAACCCCGATCAAAAGAGGCACTTTGCAAGATATCAATGAGTTAAGCAAAATTATCGAAAAAAGTGATGTAGTGATCAATCTTGCAGGAGCCAATATCATCAATCGATGGACCCAAGAATATAAAAAACTTCTCTACTCAAGTAGAATCGATACAACAAAAAGCCTTATCAAAGCTTTTGAACAAGCTCAAAACAAACCAAAGCTCTTTATCTCTACATCTGCTGTTGGTATTTATAACAACTCTTTGGTTCATGATGAAAATAGTGAAAAATTAGGAGATGACTTCTTAGCCAACCTTTGTAAAGATTGGGAAAGTACCGCGTTACAAGCCCATGATTTGGGGATACGAACCGCTATTTTTCGATTTGGAATAGTTTTGGGTAGCGATGGGGGAGCATTACAAAAGATGCTTACACCTTTTAAACTAGGAGTTGGTGGAACGATTGGTGATGGGAAACAAGCTTTTTCATTTATCCATATAGAGGATCTGATTCGTGCGTATGATTTTCTTATACAACAGGAAAATCTAGGGGGGATTTTCAATCTCACTGCCCCAACACCAACTACAAACAAAGGACTTACCAAAGCTTTGGGTGCAACATTACACCGCCCTACTTTTTTACCAGTGCCTACATTTATGCTCAATATTATTTTTAGTGAAGGGGCAAAAGTGCTCACCGACGGGCAAAGTGCTATTCCTCAAAAGCTTTTAGATAATGGTTTTGAATTTAGACACAAAAATATAGAGGAGACGATAGCGTCACTATTGGGATAAAACGACATATATTTTATACAAAAAACTCAAAGCAACTGATAAACTTCTTTGAAATAATGATCTAAAGGAGTTTTATGAAAGTAGTTTTAAGTATCGCAGGAAGTGATAGTAGTGGTGGTGCTGGTATCCAAGCAGACCTCAAAACATTTGAAGCATTTGGGGTATTTGGAACCACTGCTATTACTGTTTTAACAGCGCAAAACACCACTGGGGTTCATGATATCTACACCGTTGAGCCTCAGTTTATCCAAAAGCAACTCCAAGTTATAAAAGAGGATTTTAATATAGCTTCTATCAAAATTGGGATGCTTTTTTCAAATGATATCATTGAGGTTGTAAAAGATTTTATCAAAGATTTTGATATCCCTATCGTTTTTGATCCTGTATTTATCTCAAAAGCTGGATCAAAACTTCTTAGTGATGATGCTATAGAAAATATGAAAACTTTACTTCCATTTTGTACTATTGCTACTCCTAACTTATTTGAAGCACAAGAGATGTTTGGGTACAAAAAAGATGATCCCAAAGCTTTAAAAACTATCCAAACCCAACCGTGTAAAGTAGTAGTAAAGAATCATATTCAAACCATCAATAACCACCAAAGAAGTGTCGATATACTCTATACAGATACAGAGATTGAAAGCTTTGATACACCCTATATAGATACAAGCAACACTCATGGAACTGGATGTAGCTATAGCAGTGCTATTGCAGCGAATCTAGCTTTGGGTAAAACTTTAGAAGAAGCGATAAAAGAGGCAAAAAAGTTTATCTATCTCAGTGTGAAAAATGCTCCAGATATTGGAGCAGGAAAAGGTCCAATAGCTCACAAAACAGGAGGGGAAATATGCCATATCAAGACCAACTAAAAGGGCTTTATGTGATTACTGATGACACACTTACCCCTGAAGAAACTCTTTTTGAGCAAGTTAAACTTGCCTTACAAGGGGGAGCTAAAATAGTTCAACTACGAGACAAACACAATAATGATGAAACTATAAAGCAGAAGGTTTTACATCTTCAAAATCTCTGTGATCAGTATGGTGCTTTATTTGTTTTAAACGATAAAGTTGAACTTGCTATCAAGCTTCGATGTAGTGGATTACACATAGGAAAATCTGATCATGAAAGATTTGAAGATATAAGAAAAGAGTTTGATGGGATAATTGGAGTGAGTTGCTATGGAGATATAGATTTGGCAAAAGAGTTTGAAAAAAAAGGGGCGGATTATGTAGCTTTTGGTTCATTTTTCAGCTCCCCTACTAAGCCCGATTCAAGCATTGTTCCTCTTGATACTTTACACAAAGCAAAAAAGCAACTTTCCATACCAGTTTGTGCTATAGGAGGGATCAATAGGAAAAATCTCCATGAAGTATTAGAACAAAATCCAGATATGGTTTCAGTTATCAGCGATATATGGTCTAGTGAAGATATTCTAGAACGATCAATGTTGTATGCAACAAAATTTTAAAAAAGGACAAAAAATGAAAAAAATAACAATAGCACTCGAGTGGTTTTTAAACCCAGATCATCTTCCAATGATAGCAGGTATTCAAAGTGGAGCGTACAAACAAAAAGGTTTGGAAGTTGAGCTTATTGCACCTGATGAACATTATGATGGATTTGAGTACCTTAAAAAAGGGGATATCGATATCCATTGTAATGAGCCTTTGCATCTATTTGAGCACTATTTTGATGGACTGAAGTCTATGGGATGTTTTTTTGAAACAGATGGTGGGGTGATGATAAAACAATCTAGCGTTGAAAAACTACACAACAACCAACCAATCAAAATCACTACACCAGCTTCTAATGAGATCACAAATACTATAGGGTTTGAGATCTTAAAAAGATATGCTCAAAAAGAGGGGTTTGCTTTAGATAAAGAAAATGTAGAGTTTGTACAAACAGACTTTTATCATCTCAAAAATATGAAAGAGCAAGATTTTGATGGTGCATGGCTGTGTTTTTATAACTTTGAAGGGGTAGAAGCTGTTCATGAAAACTTCCCACACCTATTTATTGATACACAAAAATCTCCCTACCCAAATTTTAGTGCACTAGAGTTTATGACTACTCAGGATACTATAGAGAAAAAAGGGGATGCTTTGTGTGATTTTATAGATATTACAAATCAAATGGCAACAAAAATCCAAACAGACCTTGAATTTGCAAAGCAATGTTACTATGAATACTCAAAAGAGGAGAAAAATGAGCTGATGGATAAAATCATTCAAGATACAGCCAAAAGACTTATTACAAATATAAAAGCAGATGAGAAGAAGTGGTATGAACTTTGGCAGTTTTTAGAAGAGCTTGATATCGTAACTTGTTTTAGGCGATGACTTTTGGCACTTTTGAT
>JAGYNS010000078.1 GCA_018399655.1 Campylobacterales bacterium | reverse complement strand
TTGATAAAACAACAAAAGAAAATGTCAAAATCTACAATCAAATCTATGGTAAATATCATGATCTAGCAAATCTTATTTTTCAAACCCAAGTTGATACACAAGAGGTCAAAGAGATTTTTAGTATTAAAAATGAGACAAAAAGAAGAGAAGTGCTTCTTGAGTATTTTCAAACCACATATAAACTTTTTGAACAGTACAATTTAAAACAGCTTCATTTTCACACACCAAAAAATCACTCTTTTTTACGGATGCACCGACCTGATAAGTATGGAGATGACTTAAGTGATATTCGTCAAACAGTAGTATATGTCAATAAACATAAAAAGCCAATAGATGGTTTTGAAGAGGGAGCTATATACAATGGATTCCGTTTTGTCTACCCTTTGTTTGATGATGAGTTTTATTTAGGAAGTGTAGAGATCTCTTTTTCCGCTTCTTATATGATAGAGGAGTTGATAAAAAGTTTTGAGTACAAAGGGGGATTTTTTATCCAAAAAGATGTGGTGGAGAAAAAGGTTATGGGGGATGAGCTTCGCAACTACTCAAAAAGTATTTTAAAAGATTTTTATATCGAAAAATCAGTAGAGTACAAATCAAGTCTTAGTCATCAAAATATAACTCTTTGTGAGAAAAAACAAAAAATCATCGAGCAGATCAATGAAAAAGCAAAACGAGACAAACCTTTTAGTGTTTATTTTTGTACCAAAGATGAGGTGGTCTCATTTATCCCTTTGCAAAACCCTGTAACGAAAAAAACAGTAGGGGTTATTGCTATGGGGAAACATGATCCATATATAGGAAATAAAGAGCAAAATACCCTTTATAGTTTTTGGGGGCTTATTATTTCGTTTGGGATAGCTTTGGGATTTATCTATCGAGAGCTTATCAATAAAAAAGAGGCTCAAAAACTCAATAGTGAACTGAACTACGCTCAAAAAGTAGCCAAGCTAGGAAATTGGGAGGTGGATACCCATAGTGGCTTAATGTTTTGGTCTGATGAGATATACAATATCTTTGAAGAAAATAAAGAAGATTTTGAACCAAGTTATAAAAATTTTTTAGCGAAGGTACACCCTGATGATCGATATGATGTTCACAATGCCTATGATAATACTTTAAAATTGAAAGTACCATACGATATGGAGCACCGATTGCTTTTTAAAGATGGAAGAGTAAAATATCTCAAAGAGTATGGGGAGAGCTTTTATGATCAATTTGGCAATACTATTGCTTTAAAAGGGACAGTACAAGATATTACCAATCAAAAGCTTTACGAAATAGGTTTAAAAAATGCTAAAATTAAAGCAGAGGAAGCAAATAAAGCAAAATCAGAGTTTTTAGCCAATATGTCCCACGAGATACGAACCCCTATGAATGGGATTATAGGACTTGGAAAAATGCTTTGTGATATTACACACAATCCACAACAAAAAGAGATACTTCAAAAAATCAATAGCTCCTCTAATCTGCTTTTAGGGATCATTAATGATATACTTGATTATTCAAAAATAGAAGCTGGAAAATTAAAGCTAGAAAAACACCCTTTTAGTATACAAAACTTTCAAAAAAATCTTTTGAACCTTTTTGAATCAACTGCACAAAAACAAAATAATACTTTAAAAATAAAGCTAGATGAGAATCTTCCAGCAACACTTATCAGCGATGAGCTAAGACTCAATCAAGTATTGAACAATCTTATCTCTAATGGTTTGAAATTTACACACAATGGAGTTGTAACAGCAACGATAAAAGTGATACAAAAAGAGAAAAAGTCAAAAAATATCACTTTGCTTATTAGTGTTCAAGATAGCGGAATAGGGATAAGCAAAGAGCAAATGGAAAAACTTTTTCAGCCATTTACCCAAGCAGATACCTCTACAACTAGAAAATATGGGGGCACAGGGTTGGGCTTAGTGATTACAAAAAATATCATAGAAGCGTTTGGATCAACCATTGAGGTGATAAGTGAACCCAACAAAGGGAGTGAGTTTTTCTTTGAACTAAAGTGCCAATATAGTGATGATAGAGAAAAAAAACAACAACTACCAAAAAGGATGAAAGATCACTTGAATAATATAGAAGTTTTACTTGTAGAGGACAATGAGATAAATCAAATGGTAGCTTCGATGATGCTTGAAAAAATGGGTGTGAAAGTGACTATTGCTAATAATGGTCAAGAAGGTGTAGATCAATACTTATCTCATCCAAAAAGATATGATCTAATCTTGATGGATCTACAAATGCCTATAATGAGTGGATATGAAGCTACTAAAGAGATACGAAAACACAATAAAGATATCCCAATCATAGCTTTAACCGCTGCAGCTATGATAGAGGACAAACAAAAAGCTCTTGAAGCTGGGATGGATGAACACTTAAGCAAACCAATAAGCTCACAAAAACTCTATAAAGTACTACAACAATATTGTGGGGAAGAGAGTATTTACAATATTGAGCAGATCAAAAAAGTAGAAGATGAAGATGAAGTGATTTTGGATACACGCCATCTTGATGATATGGTAAGCTCAGTTCATAAAAAAGAGATTATGCTTGAAAAATTTGCTTCACAGCTACAATCTGGTGAGTTTAAAAATATTGTTCAAAAAATAGAAGATAACTCTTTGGATGCTCACACTTTAGTCCACTCTTTGAAAGGAGTCAGTGGGAATATTGGAGCAAAAAAACTGCATAGTATCTGTTTTGCTATAGATAAAGCTTATAAAGAGAAAAAAGCTATAGAGCATGAACAAATAGAAAATCTCAAAAATAGTTTAGAGCAAACTCTTGAAAAACTCCAACTAAATACCCCAAAAACACAAGAGCAAAAAGTGCAAAAGATATCTCAACAGGAGCAAAAAAATCTCTATGATAAGATATATACAGCATTAAAACAAAGCTCACTTGTAGAGGAACAGGACTTAGCGTTATTTGTGTATAATATGGACAACAAGGTAGAAAGTAAAGAACTTGTAAAGTTTCAAAAACAAATAGAGGAGTTTGAGTTTGAAGCAGCATTGGAGATGATGGAAAGATGGAAAATATAAAAAAGATGAAACCAACAGTTTTAATTGTAGATGATATGGAAGAGAACTTGATGTTGTTGAATGATATTTTAGAAGAGAAATATACAATAAAAATAGCAAAAAGTGGTCAAAAAGCACTTGATATTGTACAAAAAGGTGGGGTTGATCTTATTTTACTCGATGTAGTGATGCCTGGAATGGATGGATATGAGGTGTGCAAAACACTTCAAAACGATAAAAAAACAGAAGATATCCCTATTATTTTTGTTACAGGAAATACTAGCGTTAGAGATGAAAAGAAAGGGTTTGAGTTAGGTGCTGTGGATTATATAACAAAGCCATTTAATCTTGTGACAGTAAGAGCAAGGGTAAAAACCCATATGAATCTCCACTTAAAACAACTTGAGCTTGAGAAGTATATAGCTATGATAGAAAAAATTAGTATTACCGATGGTTTGACTAGTCTTTATAATAGGCGACACTTCAATGAGATCTTTCCAAAAGTTATCAATAGTGCCAAAAGAAAAGATGAACTAATATGCTTTTTGCTTCTTGATATAGATCATTTTAAACCATACAATGACCACTATGGACATCAAGCTGGAGATGAAGCACTTATGAAGTTTGCAAGCTCACTGAAATCAAATCTTAAAAGAGCCGATGATATGGCTTTTAGGCTAGGGGGTGAGGAGTTTGGGATAGTGTATAAGTCTGATACGCAACAAAAAGCGTATCAGTTTGCCAATAAAGTACGGCAAAATATAGAAGATCTTCAAATAGTGCATGAGTACAATAGTGCCAGTGGTTTTCTCACTGCCTCCATGGGACTTTTGTGTAAAAAAGCAACTCAAATAAAAGATATGGATGAGGCGTTTAAACAAGCGGATGATCTACTATATGAAGCAAAAGAAAATGGTAGAAACCAAGTAAAGATGAACAATGAAGAGTAAAAACAGATGAAAAATATAAATAATTGGTTTATAGGAGTATTCACTTTAGTAGCTTTATTTATAATCATTGAGGGGTATTTTGAGTACAATAACTCTCTTGAAAATGCAAAAAAACAAACCCAAAACCTCTCACTCATGCTAGAAAAAAAGATTCAAAGTGATTTTGATCAGATAAATAGTGTTTTAAATTTTGCAGAGTCTATTTATAAAATTATCCCACATGAGCATAAGTATTTTAAGGAAGCAGATAAAAAAGAGCAGCAAAATATCGTATCCAATAGACTCAAAGTGCTAGTGGAGAGTTTTGAAATAATTGAGAGAATCAACTTTATTGATAAAGATGGTCAGTTGGTTTATTCTTCAGATACTCTTTTACAAAATATTAGCGTCGCTGATCGTCCCCATTTTCAAAGGCTTAAAAATGACCCAAGTCAAGTACAATGTTTTTCAAAAATTATTACCGCAAGAACTACAGGAGAAAAATCTTTAGCACAACTTAAAGCCATAAGAGGGGAAGATGGTGAGTTTTTAGGGGCGGTGAGTGCTTTGATAAAACTTGATACTATAGATGGGATAATCTCTTCTGTGAATGTGGGACAAAAAGGGGTGTCGCTTTTAAGAAAATCAAATAGCTCAGTACTTATCTCAAGATATCCTACATACAATAAAGATGACTTTAACCAACCCCTTACAAAAGACAACCCGATCTTTAAAAGAGTAGCTGCAGGTCAAAAAGTGGGTGCACTAAACTATATGGCATCAACAGATAGCGTAAAGCGAATAGGAACTTTTAGAGTGCTTGAAAACTATCCATTTTATGTGCAGGTCTCTTTATCCCAAGATGAGTATTTAAGCCAATGGAAAAATCAAGCACTCATAGTATCTATACTCTTTTTCATCTTTAGTGTTGGGCTGTGGGTACTTCGAGGAATATTGGATAAAAGCTATCAAAAAGAGCAAGAGTTTTTAGAGGACTTGAAAGTAGCGAAAATAAAAGCAGAAGAAGCAAATAAAGCAAAATCTCAATTTTTAGCCAATATGTCCCATGAGATACGAACCCCTATGAATGCTATCATTGGTCTAGGAGATCTTCTTTTGGGAACCAAACTAGATCATAAGCAAAAAGATCTCCTAGTAAAGATCAATAGCTCATCTAAAATGCTTTTAAGCGTTATCAATGATATTTTGGATCTGTCTAAACTCGAAGCTGGAAAAGTGGAGCTAGAAAAAGAGTGTTTTGATCTAGAAAATGTTTTTTCACAGTTGAGAACACTGTTTAGCCAAAAAGCGGTAAGTGAAAAGCTTGAGCTTTATTTTTATATGAAAAATGATGTGCCTGGGATTATTGAAGCAGATGAGCTAAGACTTGATCAAGTACTTTCAAATCTATTGAGCAATGCTTTGAAGTTTACTACCTATGGAAATGTCACCTTACAAATAGAGCTTGTTGAAAAATTAGATTCAGATCATGCAAAGATTCGATTTAGTGTACAAGATACAGGGATAGGGATGACAAAGAAAGAGATGGACAAAATATTTCAACCTTTTGTTCAAGCAGACACCTCTACTACTAGAAAGTATGGAGGTACAGGATTAGGGCTTATGATCTCATCGAAAATTGTTGAAGCGATGGGTGGAAAACTTAAGGTTCAAAGCCAAAAAGATGTAGGAAGTACCTTTAGCTTTGAGCTAGAGAGTAAAGTATGCCAATGGGAAAAAACCCATCCTATTGTACAGCAGAAACCATATCACATTTTAGTAGTTGATGATCAAGAGATATCACGAATGATTTTAAAAGATATGGTAGAGGAGTTTGGATGTAGTTGTGATATGGCGTGTGATGGAGATGAAGCTATAAAGATGATGCTTGAAGCACAAAAAAGCAATATTGAGTATGATTTTATTTTAATTGACTGGTATATGCCAAATCTTGATGGGAAACAAACTATCAAACAGCTCCATACAATGTATGAAAATGGGGAGTTGCAAAATAAAATACCAACAATTCTTATGGTATCAGCTCACTCAAAAGATGAGATTGATCTGAGTGATATTGAGATAGAAAGCTTTTTACCAAAGCCTGTGACGAGCTCTACACTTTTTGATGCATTGAGCACTGCAAAAGGGAGTGCTATGCACTTCCAAGCAAATACAGCTAATAGCAACAGTGTTTTACCAAAACTTGATGGGCTAGAGGTACTTCTTGTAGAGGATAATGAAGTAAACCAGCTCGTTGCTTCTATGATGCTTGAAAAAGTAGGGATAGAAGTAACTACCGCAAATAATGGACAAGAGGGAGTAGATAGCTACCTTGCAAACCCAGATAAATATGATCTGATTTTGATGGATCTTCAAATGCCAATACTCAGTGGATATGATGCCACAAAACAAATACGACAAAAAGATACCAAAATACCAATCGTAGCTCTAACCGCTGCTGCTATGATAGAGGATAAACAAAAAGCCCTTGAAGCTGGGATGAATGATCACTTAAGTAAACCCATTGATAAAAGTGAATTGTATCGCGTAGTGGGATCATATATGAATAAAAATTTGGAAGCAAAGAATAAGAATAGTGAAGCTAAAAAAAGTGATGAGACGATCATAGACTTTAAGGAGCTTTATGAACTTACGAGTAGCTCTGAACTAGCTCATACACTTTTAGAAAAACTCAAAGCCCAACTTGAAACAGGGGAGTTTGTAGATATCGTTCAACATCTCAAAGAAAACTCAGAACAAGCACATACGCTAATCCATACTCTCAAAGGAGTCAGTGGCAATATATTTGCAAAAGAGCTTTATGAGATATGTTTCAAAATAGATAAAAAATACAAACAGCAAAAATCTATTTTAGATGAAGATATCCAAGCATTACAAAATGGCATAGCAAATTTTTTACAAGAGCTAAAGAGTTTGGATCTTTAGCCTTTAGTGGTGATGATCATCTTCTTGGGGTCAGGGACTTTTTTTATGCAACAGCATTAGGATACTTAATTTACAGCGTTTAATAAAATCATCAAGCTATAGGGG
>JAGYNS010000077.1 GCA_018399655.1 Campylobacterales bacterium | reverse complement strand
TATGCCCCAACAAGGAAAAAACCTAAAAAGTAATCCTCTTTTTTCAAATCTACTTCATGGAGATATAAAGGTTTTTTTGAATTAAAAGGTATCTCCCCATCACTATCACAAGTGATATCCCAAATATTGGCACTTCGTGTCCCTTTTTTATTTAAAAAATGAAGTGGCATAATTGGAAACTCTTGATCGATCCCCCAAAAATCTGGCAATGACTGAAAAATAGAAAAATTGAGCAGATATTTCTCTTGAACTCTATCTTCAAGGTTTTGAAGCTCTCTATCTGCATCATCCCCTTTAAGATAGATCGCTTTTTTGATAATCAAGTGGGTCAAAACCTCTGCATTACTTCTATCATTGAGATCAACATACCCTAAATCAAAAAGGGTCAAAATAGACTCAAGATGTTCTAGACTATCGTGCATATACTCTTTTGCATTTTCTTTATTGATATCTTTATACAGTGAATAAAGCTCTTGAATAATTTGAGGATTTTTTTCTTTTAGACGGAGGTTTTGTTCATTGTACTCACTTGAAAAAAGCTCAAGGGTAGGAACAACTAGCATCGAACTAGGAGCGGAGATAAATCTTCCTGATTCTGTAAAAATATTTGGGATCTTTACATTGTTTTTTGTAGCGATATCTTTTAAAGTATAGACCACATCACTTGCAAACTCTTTGAGGCTATATTGATTGGTTCTTTCATACTGAGAATACTCTACAGCTAGCCCCCCACCAATATTGATCGCGTCAAGTTTAGATGCTCCCATTTTTATAAGCTCTGTATAGATATGTCCCGATTCTTTTAACGCTTTTTTCAAAGGAGCAATGGTACTCATAGCAGAGCCAATATGAAAATGGATCATTCGTAAAGAGTCCACAAGATTGTGCTTTTGTAACATATCAAAAGCCTCAATGATCTCAGTAGAACTCAGACCAAATTTGGAGTTTATCCCCCCACTTTTTGCCCAAGTACCACTTCCATAGCTATGAAGTCTTACACGAAGCCCAATACTAGGAGATGGAAGATCAAGCTCTTTTTGTACCTCGATGATCGTCTCAAGCTCATTTAACCCCTCTATAGTCAATGTGATATCATGCCCACTTTGTTTTGCAATAAACCCTAATGTGATCATCTGCTTATCTTTAAAACCATTGACCGTAATGGGAGCATTTTTATTGTTGTATGCCATTGCAAGTAAAAGCTCCGCTTTGCTTCCAGCTTCAAGACCATAGTTTAGATCACTACTTTGCTTAATCATTGGCAAAATAAAGTTTGGAAATTGATTTACTTTGAGTGGAAACACCGCATAAAAATTTGAGCCATATTTATACTCTTGAATTGTTTCATTAAAAGTGGTGTAAAGTTTTTGTATCTGTTTTTGTGTGATATGTGGAAATCTCAATATCAAAGGTCCACTTTTCCCTTGAGAACGAAGCGTGCTTACAATATCTAATATGGCAGGTTTTGAGCCATAATTAAGTCGTATAAGACCATCTTGAATAAAAAAGTTATCGTCACCCCAAATATCTAAACCATAATTCTTCAAATTTTTTCTCACTATTTTAAATTTTAAGTAGTGATTATAGCAAAAAAGGGGTTAAAAAGCCCAAGCAAAAACTTAGGCTTTTTATAAAAAAGTAACTTCTAAGGATAAAACCTTAGGCTACCATCGCTTCAAGTTCCTCTTTAGAAACTTGGTTGAAGTTAAGATATTTGTACACTTTTTCCATCATCTCTGGAGTGATTTTATCTTTTACTATTTCGAGGTATTCCTCTTTTGTAGGGATCTCCCCTTTAAGAGCTACTACAGCTGCTAGCTCTGCTGATCCTAGATACACTTGAGAACCTTTTCCTAGTCTATTGTCAAAGTTTCTCGTACTCGTACTAAATACAAACGCATCTTGTGCCACTTGTGCTTGATTCCCCATACACAAGCTACATCCTGGCATCTCAGTTCTAGCTCCTGCTGTTCCAAAAATAGAGTAGTAACCCTCTTCTGTGAGTTGCTTCTCATCCATTTTTGTAGGTGGGCAGATCCAAAGTTTTGATTTTACTTGCCCTTCCCCTTTTAAGATCTCACCTAATGCTCTAAAAAGTCCAATATTTGTCATACAAGACCCTACAAATACTTCATCCATCTTTGTTCTAAGACCTGCTTCTCTAATCTCAGATAAAGTTTTCACATCATCTGGATCGTTTGGACAAGCAAGGATTGGCTCAGTGATCTCATTCATATCGATCTCAATAACGGCTGCATAGCTAGCATCACTATCGGCTCTCATTAACTCACCATTTTCAATCCAATCTTTCATCTTATCTCTTCTTCGCTCAAGTGTCGCTTTATCTTCATACCCTTGGCTTATTAACTCATCAATAAGTGCAATATTTGACTCAAGATATTCAATAATTGGTTCTTTGTTCAGTTTTACTGTACAAGCAGCCGCACTTCGCTCTGCTGAAGCATCACTTAACTCAAATGCCTGCTCACATTTTAGATCCTCTAAACCTTCAATCTCTAAAACTCGTCCAGCAAAGATATTTTTCTTCCTTTTTCTCAACAGTCAAAAGACCATCTTTGATCGCTTGGTAAGGGATAGCATTACCATATCTCTTAAAGTGATGCATGGTTGCATCTTTCCTTTAAATCTTACGAACTCGATTCTGGCATAGTAAGTGGCATCATACCTGTTACCCCTGCAAATGCTACAAGTCCACTTCCTCTTGGAAGAGATCCCAATAGGAAATCTTGTATGACTATCTCCCCCTATACCTACAGTGTCCTGTAAACATTCTATTTAACCAAGAGTGGATAACCCCATCACTTGGTCTTAAAATAAACCCTTTTCTACTTGTCCAGAATTCTGGAAGAGTATGCTGTAGCTTTATATCTGCTGGCTTTGGATAAGCTGCTGTGTGACAAAATGATTGCATCGTCATATCTGCACCAAAACTTAGAGCTGCTAGCTCTTTGATCTCATCTCTTGTCATAGGTCCTGTTGTATCTTGACTCCCAACCGTAGTTGCAACTGGCTCACAATAAGTCCCTGGCTTTATACCATCCATACCACATGCACGACCTACCATTTTTTGAGCTAAAGTGAACCCTTTTCCATCATCTTGAGGCATATCTGGAGCCAAGAACATATCTGTAGGAGCCATTCCTAGAGCTTCTCTAGCTTTTGCAGTTAACCCTTTTCCAATAATAAGTGGGATTCGCCCCCCTGCTCTCATCTCATCAGTGATAGTATTTGGATTGAGTTTAAACTCACTTACTACTTTTCCATCTTTTTCTATAACACCCTCGTACGGTTTTACTGTGATCACATCACCTGTTTCAAGGTTGTCTACATTTGCTTCAAGTGGTAAACACCCACTATCTTCAGCAGTATTGAAAAAAATTGGAGCGATAATATTTCCAATAACCACACCACCTGTTCTTTTATTTGGTACACCTGGAATATCTCTACCCATATGCCATTGAACTGAGTTGATCCCTGACTTTCTTGAGCTTCCAGTCCCTACAACATCACCAACATACGCCAATGGATGCCCTTTTTGTTTAAGCTCTTCCATCGTTTCAAGTGGGTTTTCCATTCTGTTTACAAGCATTGAGTTTGCATGAAGTGGGATATCTGCTCTTGTAAATGCTTCAGATGCTGGACTTAGATCATCAGTATTTGTCTCACCTGGGATTTTGTATACTGTTACAGTGATCTGTTTTTCTAGCTCTGGTTTGTTGGTAAACCATTGTGCATTTGCCCAAGACTCAACTACCTCTTTTGCTTTTGCATTTCCCTCATCCATAAGTTTCTTTACATCATTAAACGCATCATAAACTAAAATAGTATTTTTAAGCTCATCTGCAGCAACAGCAGCTACTTCTTCATCTTTGAGAGCCTCAACTAATGGTGCAACATTGAATCCACCAAGCATTTTTCCCAAAATCTCACACGCTTTTGTTTTGTTGATCGCATCACACGATACACTTCCACTTAAGATATCATTTAAAAATGCTGCTTTTACATACGCTGCATCATCAACACCTGCTGGAATCTTATTTTCAAAAAGATCCATAACATAATCTTGCTCAACTATTGGAGAAGCCTTTAGAAGCTCCACAAGCTGTGCAACTTGCTCAGCAGTAAGAGCTAATGGTGGTACACCTAGCTCCGCTCTTTCTTTGGTATGTGCTTTATAATCTTCAATTAAACTCATAAAACTATTCCTTTTTGTTAATGTATTTCAAAACAAATTATATTCTATATTTGATAATAAACTATTTGAACTTCTAGAACTTTTTAAAATAGATCTTCAAATGTTTCTATTAGTAACACAAAATAATCAAAAAGTATACTAAAGTGTATATTCGTAACATATGAGCAATTTTTCACTTATGAAAATTGTGATTTCAAAGCGTGCAACCTACAACTATTTTCTAAGATTGCAACCTTTTTGACAATATCATTCATATCCCTATCATACACATACACACCCACTCCTCTTACAACTATAAGATTACTTGGGGACTCTTTTATAGCTTTTGGAACCTCTTTAAAATTTCTATCATACCATGAGAGAAAATCTCCTGGGTCATAAATAGGAAGTTTACCAAATGTAACTTTTCCAAAATAATCGTCAAATACCACTTCATCATGCTCTAATGAATACGCAGAGGTATATGGAGGCATCCCAAATGCTATATATTTTGCTTCATGGATTTGAGTATATATTGAACTATGTATCAAAGCATCGATACTCGCTAAGTTCCAGCTATAGTCATGTATAGTCATAGAGAGTTTACAAAGTGTTTTTTCATTTATCTCATCAAAGATAGCTTCTTTTTTATTGATCACAAAGTTGTTATGGTCAAGTTTTTTTGAAATAGAACCATGGTAAATCCCAAAAAAGTTTTTACGGAACAGGGCTAAAGAGATATCGGAGAGATGTTTGACTATTGTTTTATCGATCATTTTTCCACCAAATAAGTAAATTTTTGCTATTATACATTTTAAAAATTATACCAAAACTATATTAGGATAACCATTGTCAGAAACTAAACCCCCCCATATCCCTGTACTATTTCATGAAGTGTGTGAAACTTTTAAAGATATAAAAGATGGATATATCGTTGATTGTACTTTGGGATATGGTGGTCATAGTGAAGGGATTTTGCAATCCAACCCCAATATAAAACTTATCTGCAACGACCAAGATGATGAAGCACTAGAGTTTTCAAAAAAACGACTTGAGCCTTTTAAAAGTAGAGTTATTTTCAATAAAGGAAACTTTAAAGATGTGATAGAGAGTTTTAAAGAGAAAAATATCGTCGGGATTTTAGCAGATATTGGGGTGTCATCTTTACAGCTTGATAAAAAAGAGCGTGGATTTGGCTTTGAGAGTGATACACTAGATATGCGAATGGATACCAACCAAAGCCTAAGTGCCAATGAGGTTGTCAACAACTACTCCCAAGCAGAACTTGAAAAGATATTTAAAGAGTATGGCGAGGTGAAAGAGTACAAAAAAGTAGCCTCACTTATCGTTCAAAACAGACCTTTTAGCTCTAGTAAAGAGCTTGCAGGTTTTTTATCAAAAAATATGCACAAAGGGAAACTTCACCCAGCAACCCTCCCATTTCAAGCTATACGAATAGAGGTCAATGATGAATTAGGAGTCTTAAAAGAGCTTTTTGAAAGTATCGAAAAAGCAAATCTTGATGATACCTTTATAGCGATCATCTCTTTTCACTCTTTGGAAGATAGAATAGTGAAAAACTATTTTAAAAAATGGTCACAAAAATGTATCTGCCCCTCTTATGTGATGCGATGCGAGTGTGGGAACAATAATCAAAAAGGGAAAGTCCTTACAAAAAAGCCGATCATCCCTACAAAAGATGAGATCAAACAAAACCCACGAAGTCGTAGTTCTAAGATGAGAATATTTCACTGGAAGTCGTAGATGAAGCCACTACAAACACTTTTGATAGTTTTAGGCGTACTTTTTGTTACGCTACTTTTGCTTATGCCAAAAATCTATTTGCAAAACAACATCTACTATGTAAGCAAAGATATCAATAGACTGCATACACAATATGTCTCTTTAAAAGAGGAGAACAAAGCCCTAAAACAGCAACACGAAGACGCACTTTTTCAAAATCAAATTATGGATAGCTTGATCTTAGAAAACTTTTACAATAGTGAAAGTGAATAAAAGTATCTCCTAGCTTTTTTGACGAAAATTTGAAACCACTTTTATAACTACTCCAATAATAAGTATCCCAAAAAGGACTATCCATATCAATGAGCTATCAATCATATTCATCAATGACACAAGCTCATGCAAAAGCAAACCCCACATACTAATGGCAAAAATTGTAGCTACAAATACTGTAATGATAATGGTAAAATGCCCCAACCCAATAAGATACCCTATGATAGCTCCCACTATGGGACCTGTCATCCAAAAAGGGATAAATACAAAAATAAAAAGCCCCAACAACCCAAAACGATCAAAAAATGATGAATACTTTTCTCTATACTCATGGGTTTTGTGAAAAAACTTATCTAAAAACTTCACTTGAAGCATATTGTGATAGCTAAAAATAAATGCTGAATAAATAAGCGTCACCATAATCATCTCGATATAAACATTTGTAGCGATCACCTCAAAATGGGACAACTGGGATGCATACCCCAACGAAATAGATGGAACCCTTCCCACAACTACATTTGTCACTACCATAGCTGAAATCTTATGAACAAACTCAGGATCTATAAAATAATACAAAGAGATAAAAGCACCCAATAAAATGACCAAAGAGATACCTAAAAGTAGTATCATCCCTTGCTGTGTTAAAAATACTTTTTTTATACCATCTGTTTTCATTATTTTCCTATGTATAATTATTAGACGGTATTATAGTATAATTTATCTTTTTAATGTATTCATTGTAGTGTGTATCAAGATGCCACATTAACAATTTAGTATAAATTGTATATAATGGCACTGATGAAAGAGATATCTAAATATACAATACACTATCGAAAAGCTTTCAAAAGAATTTAATATTGAATTGTTTTAGAAAACTTATGAAATAGAATTTCATAGTAAAAATGTTTCAAAAAAATATAAAGAAAAGAGTTATTGA
>JAGYNS010000076.1 GCA_018399655.1 Campylobacterales bacterium | reverse complement strand
AAACCATTAACTTTTACTGCTTGTGAATATGGACCTATTGCAGCTGGAGCATTTTTTGATTCTAAAAATTCCATATTTATCCCTTTTATTATAAATTTTTGACCGAAATTATAGTTAAATATTGATTAATTTTCCCATTTTAAGCTGAGTGATCTTATTTTTGATCTCTCTTACTTGTTGTGATTTTTGTCGAAAGTCTATTGTCTCATCAAAATTGATCTGTTGTAACTTTTTATTATAAAATGGCATAAGCAAAAGGGTGATTTGCTGTTTCAACTCATCACTAGAGTAACTTATAATCTGCTCATTGAGCATCAATCCACGCAATCGTTCATCTTCATAGTTTTGCAACAAAAGGGTATACTCTTGAGAATGGGTTTGAAACATTTGGCTTTGAAGCTCTTTACTAGTAATTTCAATAAGCTCTGGGTGATTTAGAAGTGTTTTGATGATACTAAGCTCTGCTATATCCATAGATGATAGCTGTACTTGAGATACTCTTTGATTCTCAAAATGTTGTACTTGGATAAGTTGATTGCTCACATTGAGTTTTCGTGCAACTAAACTTTGATACTCCTCTTGAAGTATAGGTGACAATGTTTGTAAAAACCCATTCGCCTCTTTTAATGCTTCCTGTTTTTGTTGTGGATTATGTAAATCAAACTGCTCAATAATATAATCAAGTGCAAAAGGGATAAAAGGGGTTGGTTTTGCAAACATCGTATTGAGAGTATCTACCTTTCCCTCTTTGACCATATCCGCTGGATCCATTCCACCTTCAAATATAACCACTCCCCCTGAAAAGTTACTTTGAGCTAAAAGCACACTTGCTTTGTATGCTGCATTAAGTCCTGCTTTATCCCCATCGTACGCTACAACGACCCGTGGCTCACCCCTTTTTAAAAGTGGCAAATGCTCTTTTGTAAGGGCAGTTCCTAGAGTCGCAACGGTATTGGAAAATCCCGCTTGATGGAGCATCACCACATCCAAATACCCCTCAGTGATGATCACACTTTTATATTTATAAATAGACTCTTTTGCTAGGTTATACCCATATAAAAGTCGTGACTTGTTAAAAAGTTTCGTTTGAGGTGAGTTGACATATTTTGCATTGTGCCCAGTGATGGTTCGCCCCCCAAAACCTACCAAAGTGCCATTGATCGTATAGATAGGAAATGTGATCCGCTCAATAAATCGTGCATACAAACCATTTTGTCCGCTATCTATCACCCCTAGCTCTTTTGCATCTGCTAGATTTAAAAAATTAGCTTTGAGATAGTTTATTGTATTTTGTGAGTCCCCAGCATACCCTATCTCAAATTTTTCAAGTGAAAAATCAGATATCCCTCTTTGTTTAAGATACTCTAATGCGGTACTATTATGGGTTAATTGTTTGATATAGTACTCATTGATTTTTGAAATAAGTGTTGTATCTATTTTTTTATAATTGTTTTCATACTCTAGCGAAAAATTGACCATAGAAGCCAACTTCTCTATCGCTTCAGGATAGGAAAGCTTCTCATACTCCATCACAAACTTTATAGAATCTCCACCAACACCGCAGCCAAAGCAATGATAAATCTGCTTTTGGGGGCTGACCACAAATGAGGGGGTGTCTTCCCCATGAAAAGGACAACACGCTTTAAAATTAGCCCCAGATTTTTTCAGCTCAATAAACTGGGAAACTATATCAACAACATCAAGGTTTGATTTTAAATTTTCTATGGATTGTTTTGCTATCATTAATCGCAATAATACCATTATATTTATAAAAAGTGTACTATAATTGCTCCTATATAAATTTTGATTGGAACTTAAAAATGGACAAAAAAATAGTTGGGCGAAGAGAATTGATCTCAATAGTTGATTTGGAGCTGTATGATCTTGACGCAAAAGTAGATACAGGAGCTGATTCAAATGCTTTGCATTGTGATCATATTGAGATCTCAGATGATGAGCAAAGTGTGAGTTTTACACTTTTAGATGAAGTGCATGAAGCGTATCATGGCAAAAGGATGACTTTTCCTCTTTACAAAATAAAAAAGGTCAAAAGCTCAAATGGACAACTACAACTTCGACCATCTATTAAAGTAGTAGTAGAGTTTTATGGAAAAAAATACAAAAGTGTGATATCTTTAACTGATAGATCAGATATGAAATTTCCAATGCTTATAGGTCGAATGTTTTTAAAAGATCGTTTTTTAGTGGATGTTTCAAAAGAAAATCTCAGTGTAAAAGGTGTGTAGATGAGAGTATATATATTATCAAGAAATAGCAATTTGTATTCAACCCAAAGACTTGTAGAAGCTGCCCAGCAAAAAAATTGGGAAGTGCGTGTGATAGATTATTTAAAATGTGCTATAGAGATTATGAAAGGGGAGCTTCATATCAACTACAAAGGGGAGGCTCTGCCACTTCCCGATGCGATTATCCCTAGAATTGGGGCTAGTAGAACTTTTTATGGTACAGCTATGGTGCGGCACTTTGAGATGATGGATGTTTACACCGTCTCAGGAAGTTTAGCGATATCAAGAAGCAGAGACAAGCTTCGAAGTCTTCAGATTTTGTCTAAACACGGTGTAGGGATGCCAAAAACTATTTTCGCTTCCAATAAATCAAGTGCCAAAGATGTGATCGCTTTAAGTGGTGGGGCTCCTTTGGTTTTAAAAATCTTAGAAGGAACTCAAGGGGTTGGAGTGGTGCTTGTTGATAGTGAAAAAGCAGCAAAATCAGTCCTTGATGCTTTTTATGGGATGGATGTAAACTTACTTGTTCAAGAATATATTGAAGAAGCGGGTGGTGCAGATATTCGAGCCCTTGTCGTAGGAAACCAAGTAGTTGGAGCTATGAAAAGACAAGGAGCAGAGGGAGATTTTCGATCAAACCTTCATCAAGGGGGAAGTGCCACAGCATATAAACTCAATCGAAAAGAGAAAGCCACAGCCCTAGCCGCAGCCAAAGCGATGGGGCTAGGAGTATGTGGTGTGGATATGATCCCATCAGCTCGTGGACCACTTGTAATGGAGGTCAACTCAAGCCCAGGGCTAGAGGGGATTGAAAAATCCACTGGCTTTGATATCGCAGGGAAGATTATGGATCAAATTGAGCAAAGTGTCACTCCTAAAAGTGAAGAGCAAACCACCCCTGTGCTAAAAAAAAGAAAAATAAAAAAAGACAATATTGGGGTATAATCGTTTGGAAAAATTTTATGATATTTTAAAACAACTGGTTCGAACTCCTTGTGTCGTTGGAGCAGAGCACCCTTTTTTCATCACCCTTAAAAAAGAGCTTGAAGAGCTTGAGGTGTGTGTGGAGTATTATGATGGGCTTATTGTAGCCAAAGGAAGTGACCCAAGCAGTGGCTATATCTCAGCTCACGCAGATAGACATGGACTTATATGTACAGGGCACAATGAGTTTCAATATGCTGCATTTATAGCCAAAAACCAAGCAGACTTACTCGGGAACTCAAACTCAGAACAACTTTTAAAAAACTTCTCTATGCGATTTGTGGATCAAAAAGTACAAGCCTATGAGCCATGGTCAGGAAGCTATCTAGGGATTGGGACGATCAAGGATGCTTTTTTATGCCAAAGAAGAAACAATATCATTTTCAAAATAGATAATTTTGATCATCTTTTCCCAGGCACTGCTATAGGATTTATTGATCAGCTAAAGATCAGTGAAGATGGGCTTGTAAGTGCTCAGCTTGACAATGTAATCTCTGTAGCACTTATTATTTATATGTACCATTTAGGATATAAAGGGACCGCTTTTTTTACGGCATCAGAAGAAGCGGGGAAAAGTTGGAGATTTTTACTAGAGTATTTTCGACGCCTTGATATCTCCACCAATGAGCTTTTAGTACTTGACACTAGCCCTTACTCTAGCCTTGAAGATATCAACCATCTTGATGTGGTCTTTAGAAATCGTGATGAAAATGGCTACTTTCGCTCCCCTTTAAAAGCAAAAATCAAGCGATTTGCTATAGAAAACAATATCAACTACCACTACAAAGACGCTTACTTGAAAAACAAATACGATTCAGAAGGAACCAAAGGCTCTTTAGGGGTTACAGAACTAGGAAGAATCATCAAAGCTACCAAAGGAGATATCCAAGGAACCACTCTTCAAATCCCTACCATAGGATATCACACTGTAGAGGAAACCACTACTGAATCAGCGATCAAAGCGGTGATAGCTATCCTTTCACAGCTTTATTTAAAAGAGCAGCCTTAGATATATTTTTTCTTTGGCTTTTGCTCCTGCTTAGCAATATTCATAATAGGTTTTTGGATAAAAAGATTGTTGGGATACAAAATGTTATTTTTTTTCTCATCTTCAATTTGTATATGAAATAAAGATATCTCTACAATCTCTCCTGTCACAGAGTTGTCTCCATCCATAATTTTTATTGTATCCCCTACTCTAGCTGGAAAATTGAAAAATATAATAATACTTGAAGTAAGATTGCTTAAAATTGACCATTGGGCAAAAAGTGCTACCCCAATCACTGCAAATATAGAAGATGCCAATACCGTAACGCCACCAAGTTCTACATTCCACACCACTAAAATAGTGATAAATGATAAGGTATAGATCAAAAAGTGACTAAACTTTGTCACATAGTAGATCCGTTTGGGGATCACTTTCTTTTTTTCCCCTTGTTTGGTGATAACATAGTTCGACAATTTGATCAATCCAAAGGTTACTACTAGGATAAAAACTGATAATATTATTGTTTGTGTTGCCATACATTTTCCTTTTATTATTTTACAGCATAATAATTGTAGCAAGCCCTAAGAAACTAAAAAACCCTACTACATCGGTTACGGTTGTAAGTAAAACTGTACTTCCAATCGCTGGGTCAATACCTGCTTTTTGAAGTCCTAAAGGGATCACTGCCCCAAAAAAACCTGCTCCTAAAAGATTGATAATCATCGAAAGAGCTATCACTACACCTAAAAGAGCTAGCCCAAACCACAAATACGCTATCACCCCTATAACTAAAGCAAAAATCAACCCATTGGCAAGGGATATCACCACCTCTTTATAGATGGTTTTTTTTGCATCCTCAGGCTCTATATCCCCCAAAGCCATTTGTCGAACTGTTACGGTTAAGGTTTGTGTTCCTGCATTTCCACCCATACTTGCAACTATTGGCATAAGCACTGCTAGTGCTACAAGTGACTGAATCGTTGCATCAAAAAAACCTATCACAATAGAAGCGGCAATAGCGGTAATCAAATTGATCCCAAGCCAAAAAGCCCTACTCTTTCCTATCTCATAGATACTCTCTTCTTGTTCAACCTCTTCATTGACCCCTGCCATATTATAGATCTGCTCTGTAGCACTCTCTTCAATGATATCATACACATCATCTGAAGTGATCCGTCCTATAAGCACATTGGAATCATCCACAATAGGTAAGCTAGAGAGGTTATAATTGGTGATCATCTCAACCGATTCTTTGATGGGGGTTCTATGGTTGACACTAAAAAGTTTGAGTTTGTCACTAGGGATCGCTTCAAAACTTTGATCACGATCAAAAATAATAAGCTCCTCCAAACCAATAGAACCTAGATATCTTTTTTGATCATCCACAAGATGACAGTGCCAAATATTGTCTACCTCTTTTGATTCTTTAAGCTCTTTAAGATTTCCAATAGCATCCCCTATATTGTCTGTAAGCTTTGCACTAAAAAGCTCCGTTTGCATATAAGATCCAGCTTCATTATCATCGTAGGAGATAAGTTGCTCTAAAACCTCTTTATCTTCATCATCTAAGCTTTCTAAAATCTCTTGAGCGATATCTTCATTCTCTTCACTTAAGTTTTGAATAAAAGTTGCGGCATCGTCGGTATCCATATTTGAAGTGATATTGATCAGTTTTTTGGTACTTACATACTCACTAATCTCCTCTTGCACATAAATAGGCATCTCTGAAAGAACCTCAGCAAAAAGAGTACTTGGGATTTTTTTGACAACCGATACATAACTATCGAAATCTAAACTTCGAAGTTTTAAAAGCTGTTCAGAGATATCATAAGGATGAACCGTGTAATTTTCCTCTTTGTACTTTTGTATCTCTTGTGTTATCTCATCACTAAGTTGTGATATCTGTTCTATATTTTTCTCTTGCATACAATCTTCTTTATTTTCTTCTCATAAAAAATGTCAATAAAGTTGCTAATAGTGCTGAAAATCCAAGCAAAAATATCACATTAAAAGTTCCACCATCAGCAGTAGTAAAAGGTAAACTTGTGGTATTCATCCCAAAAAAACCAACTATAAGATTTAATGGTAAAAATATTCCCGAAAGAAGTGTTAGAACATACACAATTCTATTCATCTGTTCATTGGTTTGAGTAAGATGAAAATTGTACAAAGCATCAAGCTTCTCTAGTAAAAAACCACTATTTCTATACGCTCTATTGAGATGCTCTTGAAGATCTTCAAAGTTTCGCTCCAAAAAATCATCCTCTTTTTTATATATGATCAATAACTTTTGAAATGCCTCAATCGCTTTTGATAAAACCCTATTGGCTCTTACTATGATATTTTTATATTCAAACCATTGTTTATTGAAGTTTTTTATGGTTTTTCCTGAGTAAAATAGATCTTCTATCTCCTCAAAGGTTTGAAGATAATCCAGCGAGATCTTCATAGCCCCATCTATACTTTTATCCAAATCCATATAAAACCCATGAATATCTACTAAATCTACAAACTTATCCATAGCAGTATCATAGTAATAATAGCTTTGATCTGTATTGATATACGATCTACTTACAAACTCAATTTGTTTGTTTTGGTCATATTGAGGAAGGCGTAAAATAAAAAGATCATAGTTTTCATGGGTAAAAACTACTGAAGGGTGCTGTTGATTTTTAATATCCTCAAGATGAAAGCTATCTATTTTATCTCGTACCATATTTGTTCCTCGTATGTTTAGTTTTCTAGTTGTTTATAAAGTGTCACCAAATCTCCAAGTACCCAAACTTGTGTTATCTTGCCATTTTCTATGGTAAAAAAAGAAGCTCCGTAATACTGTATTCTTTTATTTGTTGGCTCATAGTGAAGCAGTTTTCCTGTATGCTTTCCATTGTAAACAACCCTAACAACCACTTGATCTTGATCAACCAACACCGACTCTACACTATGATATAAACTAGATAGTGCT
>JAGYNS010000075.1 GCA_018399655.1 Campylobacterales bacterium | reverse complement strand
AACTAACCATAAAACTCAAATCATTTGAATACCCAGATATTTATATCCAACATGGAGATACAAAGCTTTTAGAAGAAGATCTAGGGATCTTGCCACAACAACTTGCCACGAAAGTGGAAGTTGATTTACAAGAAGTTTTATAAAATATGATCAACCACTACTAAAATAAAAAAGCTCAATATACAACATGAGGATACAAAGCTTTTTTATCTCTTCATATTTTTTAGAGTTTAATAAAATTTATATTATGTTTATGGTATTATGTTTTAAACATAAAGAAGGAATCCAATGAAAAAAAACCCTTTTTATTATGGAGGTACTGTTGAAAAAAAATACTTTTGTAATAGAGTTGAAGAGTTAAAAGAGATTAAAAAAGATATATTATCTGGCTTAAATATCCTTATATATGCCCCTAGAAGGTTTGGTAAAACATCATTGGTATTGAAAGCTTTAGAAGAGCTTGAAAAAAATAATGATATAAAATTTGTGTTTCTTGATTTGATGTATTTATCAACAGTAGAAGAGTTTATAAATAAGTATTTTAATCAATTAGCAAAAACACTTGAAGAACCAACCGATAAAGTTATCAAGTTTTTTAAATCTATCTTGAAAATACGACCCAATATAAATGCCTCTTTTGATACAAGTGGCAATCCAAATTTTTCTTTATCTTTTAGTGGTGAAGATATAGATAAAACACTAGAAGAGGTTCTTGATATCCCTTTAGCTTTTGTAAAAGATAATAAAAAAATAGTCGTTGTTTTTGATGAGTTTCAAGAGACTATTAACCTTAAATTAGAATCAAAACTAAGAAGTGTCATACAAACACACTCAAATAAAATAGCATATATTTTTATGGGAAGTAAAAAAAGTTTGCTACATCAGATGTTCTTGAATAAAAATAGACCCTTTTATAAGTCTGTAAAACATTTTAAAATTAAAGAGATACAAAGTGATGATTGGGATAACTTTATCACTTCTAAGTTTTTACAGACAGATAAAAAGATAGATAATGTAATAATTGATAAAATATTAAATATCACAAAAGGTTTTCCCTACTATACACAACAATTTGCTTATGAAATATGGAATATAACCGACAAAATTGCAGATGAACTTATCTTTGAAAAAGCTTTAAAAACTATACTCGACAGAGAAGAAGATCTCTTTAGTGTAGAGTTTGATACACTCACACCAAATCAAAAAAAAGCACTCAAAATTGTGGTAAGTAAAAATGGAAAAAATCTATATGATGAGCAATATCTAGCAAAATATAGAATTAAAACAGGTTCTATACAAACAGCACTTAAAGGGTTATTGGAAAAAGATATATTGGATAAAAATGTTGATGGATACTATTTCCAAGATCCACTTTTTGAGTATTGGATGCAACATATATAAATCTAAGCTCTAAAAAATTGATTTTTTATTACAGTATATGATCTATAACCACTAAAACAAAAAACACAATACCAAGGTAGCCATTAACAGTAAAAAAAGCACGATCGATTTTTTGAAAGTCTTTATTGACTAAGTAGTGCTCAAAGCTAAGCATCACAGCACTTACAATAATTGCTAAGTATCCAAAAGCACCAAGATCTGCAAAGATCACAAAAAGAAGCCAAAAAATCACAGTAAAAGTGTGTAGAACTTTAGAAAAAAGCATCGTTTTTTCTACACCAAACTTACTAGGGATAGAGTGCAGTCCTAGTTTTTTATCCACTTCTATATCTTGTAAAGAGTACAGCAGATCAAATCCCGCTACCCAGCACATTACCCCAAGAGCCAAAAGAACAGACCACAAGGTGATAGTTTCACTGACAGCCACTACTCCCGCTATTGGGGCTAGACCCAAAGAAATACCAAGAATGATATGAGCTAAAAATGAGAATCTTTTAAAATAGGAGTAGCTTCCAATCACTATTAAAATAGGAATAGAAAGATAAAATGCAAGATCATTAACAAAGTAAGCTACAGCTATAAATACTAAAGCGTTGAGTATCACAAATGTAAGTATCTGTTTTGGATTGAGTCGTCCATCTACATTTGGTCTATTGATAGTGCGTGGATTAAGAGCATCGATATCTCTATCAAGGTATCGATTAAATCCCATAGCAAAGTTTCTAGCACTAAGAGCCGCAAATACCCCCATAAGTAAAAGCTCCCAACCAAACCACCCATTTGCAGCAACCACCATTGCTATGAATATAAATGGCAAAGAGAATATCGAATGCTTAAAAGCAACCAGTTCATTGAAGTCATTGAGGAGTTTTTGTATTTTAGTCATAAAATGAATTTTACTATAAAATCAATTAATTATACGCAAAAGCCATAAGCAAATTATGTTATAATTTTATATGAAAACTATACAGCAAAACACACAAAAATTTATTTTAAAACTTTTTCCAGAGATTATGGTCAAAGGGGCAAGTGCCAAGAGGCGAATGATCTCTCAACTCTATAACAATCTTCAAAAAATACTAAAGCCACTTTCTCAAGATATCCAGTTCAAAAAGTTTTTTGACAAAATCGAAGTGGTGACTCCACTTGATGTGGTGGATGAGGTTAGAACAAAACTTTTAGATACATCAGGGATTGAGATTGTTTTAGAAGCGTTACAGTTTGATGATATGGATAGCTTAGAGAAGATAAAACTCAAAGTAGATGAGATCATGGGAAATACAATAGAGGGAAAAACTTTTGTGGTTCGAGCCAAAAGAACAGGCGAACAAGAGTTTAGTTCAAGAGATATAGAACAAACTGTTGGGGGCTATATGTTGGCAAAAAACAACACAAATGGAGTTGATTTGCGAACACCACAAGTAAAAGTAAGTATTGAACTTCTTCATAAACAGCTCAATATTATTACAAAGCGACATCAAGGGATGGGGGGATATCCTTTAGGAACCCAAGGGGATATTTTATCTTTGATGTCAGGTGGGTTTGATTCTACAGTTGCTTCCTATCTTACGATGAAAAGAGGTATTAAGACCCATTTTTTATTTTTTAATTTAGGTGGAACTGCCCATGAGATAGGGGTCAAACAAGTAGCATCGTATCTATGGGAGAAGTTTGGAAGCTCCCATAGGGTTACTTTTACTACTATTAATTTTGATGATGTAGTTACAGAGATATTTCGTTCAACAAGTGAGCCTTATATGGGAGTGACACTTAAAAGATTGATGCTTCTAGCAGCTGAAAAGATAGCTGAAAGTATGAAAATAGATGCACTTCTTACAGGAGAGAGTGTCGCTCAAGTATCAAGTCAAACATTACGAAATTTAAGTTTAATAGATCAAGTAACTAACAAACTTGTCTTAAGACCCTTAGCAACAATGAGTAAGCCCGATATTATCAATATAGCTACTAAAATAGGGACAAAAAGATTTGCTGAGTCGATGCCAGAGTATTGTGGTGTGATCTCAAAAAGCCCTGTGACTCATGGCTCTTATGAGAGGATGGAGAAAGAATCAAAAAAATTTGACTACACGGTTTTAGATAGAGCAGTTGAAAGTGCAGTGACGATAAATGTTGATCAAATTACTCAAGATATCCAAGCTAATGTAGGGGAGATAGAGGTGGTTAGTGATCTATCTAATAAAAAGTATACAGTGATCGATATTCGACAAACTGATGATATTATTGAAGTGCCTTGTGAAACCCTAAAGATCCCATTTTACAACTTAAAATTAGAGTTTCCAAAGCTGTCTCAAGACAAAGAGTATCTATTTTATTGTGATAAAGGGGTTTTAAGTCAACTTCACGCTCAGTATTTAAAAGATAGTCAAAACTGTACAAATATTAAAGTATATAGACCCCCTTCAAAGACTCTTTAGTATTACTTTATGAAAGATTTATCTTTATTTCAATATAATTGCCAGATAATTTCACAATAAAGAAAAATATTGAAGAGGGGAAAATTTTATGGAAGGTAGATTATTTACATTTCTAGGGGAGATAGTTGGGCACGACTTAGTGCCACATATAGGGGCTCACCTTATCTTAACAGCTCTTATTGTTATGCTTATTGCAAGAGCAGCAGTTTCAAAGATGCAGCTTGTACCAACAGGTACACAAAATGTTATTGAGGCGTACATAAAAGGTACTATTGCTATCGGTTCAGATAGTATGGGAAAAGAGAATGCAAGAACATTTATGCCTCTTATAGCAACATTAGGTCTTCTGATTTTTGTTGGAAATATGATGGGGATTTTTCCAGGGTTTGAGTCTGTAACTGCAAATATAAATTTTACACTAGCATTAGCACTTATAGTTTTTATTTACTACAATTACATTGGTATAAAGAAAAATGGTATAAAGAAGTATTTTGGTCATATGATGGGTCCTGTTCCAGTACTTGCACCACTTATGTTCCCAATTGAGATTATCTCACATATCTCAAGAATTGTATCACTTTCATTCAGACTTTTTGGAGGGATTAGAGGAGATGAGATGTTCTTAATGGTACTACTTATGTTGGTTCCTTGGATTATTCCACTTTCTGGTTTTTTCCTACTATTTGCTTTTGGTATACTTCAAGCATTTATCTTTATGATCTTAACATATGTATATATTGCTGGATCAGTTATGATGGCTGAGGAAGATCATTAGTCTTAAAATGAGAACTCAAAGTTCATTAAAAAAAGGGGAAGTTGTGAAACTTCCCCTTTTTTATACATATGCTATAACTGATCCAGAATTTTATGGAGACAATCCACTCTCTTTTGAAAAAAACTTAAGAGAAGTACTCAAAACACACACTATTGATATCCTTTGCTTTCGCGATAAGAGAACAAAAGATATTGAACCTTTGGCAAAGATATGTTTAAGCGTTGGTCGCGAGTTCAGCATAAATAAAATATTACTCAATCAAAATATTGAGTTAGCATCTACTTTAGGATTTGATGGTGCTCACTTAACTTCACAGCAGTATGATATGATCGAAAAAAGTAAAAATTTAGGTCTTTATACTTTAGCAAGTGCCCACAGCTCCGAAGATTTAGAGTTGATCAAAAGTAAGTATGCAAATGGTGCTACTTACTCCCCAATATTTTATAAAAAGAATAAAGGGGAACCAAAAGGGTGTGAGAATTTAACAAAAATTGTAGAGAAATATCAAGAAGATACTTTTAGTATTTTTGCACTTGGAGGGATCACTTCATTGAAAAATGTAGAAGAGGTAAAACAAACAAACTGTAAAGGGTTCGCTTCAATAGGCTATTTTACAAAATCTTTAACTTCTCTTTGATATACTTCTACTATGTTTATTAAAAATAATTTGAACTCTTATACCATCTTAATTGTTGAGCAAAATAAAGAGATCAACAAAAGACTCTACTATCATCTTGATCAATATGGATATAGTGTATTGCAAGTTTTTTCAGAAAAAAAAGCTAAAGAGATTATTGATAAACATAAAAATAATATTCAACTTACAGTACTTAATATTGATAATGACAAGCAAACAAAAACAAATCTCTTTGAGTATATTCAATCTTATACAAAAAGTAAAATAATACTATTAAGCCAAGAGGATAAAGCGATACAAAGGGAGGAGTTTTTTCAAAAAGGTATTTTGGACTATCATCTTTTAGCCACAAAAACACATCATATCTCACACGATATACATAGTATGATACAGAAGTTTCAATCAAATAATGATGAAACAATCCTTCTGCTTGAAGAGTGTCCAAAACTCTCTTTTTTAGTACAAAATATTCTTCAAGCAAGAGGATATCAAGTGGTACATGCAAAAAATGCTCAAGAGGGACTTGATATTTTGCGAAATACGGAAGTATCATTGCTTATTTTAAATATGGAACTTTGTGATATAGATGGACTTGATTTTTTAGAAGGATTAAGAGATCTGTATCTTCTTAATGAGTTTTTAGTATTAGCACTCTCTTCAAGTGATAATCCATCTTTAGTACGAGATACACTCAAAGGTGGAGCAACCAACTTTTTGAAAAAGCCATTTTTATTTGAAGAGTTTTTATTAAAAGTAGATATTTTAGTCCAAAATTCAAAAGATAGACGCAATGTAACGAAACAAAAAAGGCAAATTGAAAACAACTTACGCAGTTTTAGAGCACTTCTTCATGCAACTATCCATCCAATGTTTATATTTGAAGAAAATATCTGCATCGATTGTAATAATGAAGCGTTACAAATTTTAGAAGTTTCTTCATTGCAAAGTTTAGAAGATAAACATATAAATTCAATTTTTAAAGATGTTTCCAATGAGCATAAAAAGGAGCTCTTAGATTACACTGTAAATCACTTTTTTGAAGATATATTTATAACAATTTCTGGAAAAACTTACGAAGTACAAGTTAATGAAAGAAATGTCATTATAGGAAAAAAACAGCTTAAAATAGTTGCACTAGTGGATATAACTCGGATAAAAAGAGATGAAAAAATACTTGCTCAACAATCAAAAATGGCCTCTATGGGGGAGATGATAGGGAATATTGCTCATCAATGGAGACAACCACTCAATGCCATCTCAATAGCAGCAAGTGGGATAAAATTTCAGCATGAATTAGGGATAGAGGAGAAAGAAGATACACTCAAAGAGTTAGATAATATAGTGAGTAATACAGAGTTCCTTTCCAATACCATTGAAGATTTTCAAAATTTTTTAAAAAACAATCGCCTTACAAGCTCTTTTCCAATAGAGTCAGCTATCAATAAAACGCTAAGTATTATTCGAGCAAATATTGTCTCAAAAGATATCGTGATCAAAAAAACATTTTTTCAAAACCCACAAATTTATGGGGTACAAAATGATCTTATTCAAGTTTTTTTGAACATTATAAATAATAGTATAGATCAGTTTGAAAAAGTGAACATTAAAAAAAAGAGAGTAATACAGATTCAAGTTCGTGTAGATCAGTTGTATACGATTATTGATATATTTGATTCTGCACAAGGAATTGATTTAGGTATTATTGATAAGATTTTTGAGCCATATTTTACAACAAAACACCAATCAAGAGGAACAGGGCTTGGTCTTTATATGTCTCACCAGATATGCCAAAGAATAGGGGGAGATATATCGGTCAAAAACCAAAGTTTCTATTATGAAAATGAACCCTTGCAGGGGGCATGTTTTTGTATCAAAGTCCCTTTACAGTTTTCTTAATCTTACGCTTTTTTGATCTTCTCTATCTCATCTCTTAGACGAATAGCCTCTTCAAAGTGAAGATCTTTTGCTGCTTGATGCATCTTTTTATTGAGTTCTACAAGTATCTTTTTTCGTTCACTTGCTGGCATTTTATTCAGTTTTTCTCTTTTAAGTGCCAC
>JAGYNS010000074.1 GCA_018399655.1 Campylobacterales bacterium | reverse complement strand
AAATGGATGTTTATACGCCATCAGAATTAGCTTTTAGTAGCACTGCAACTTTAAATGACTTAACATATCAAATAGAAATTTATGATAAAGATACAAATACAAATGTAACAGTACCTGCTAGTGCATTAGCTATTAATGATGCAGCAGATGTAGATGCGGTTGTAACAGCAATTAATGCTACAGCAGGAACTGCACCTGTTAGTACTGAACTTGCATATTGGGTGAAAGCTTATAATATAAATGGAAACCTGGTGGTAAAAACTCTAGAAAAAAATAACGATGTTGAGTTTACGGGGACTTTAACTTCTACAACTGAACAAGAAAAACAAACTGTAGATATAGGTGGAACAGCAACAGGTCCTGTAACCTTTTTGGGAGCAACGGTTGCAGGTACAACAAATGGAGACACTCCTGCTGTTGTTGGAGCCAAAATTATGGCAGATAAAACAAATATTATTAATACTTGGAATGCTGCAAATCCTGGTCCTCCTCCATTTCAACAAATTGAAGATATTAACCTTTCAGGAACAACTATCGAAATAACATTTGTTAGAGCAACTCCTGATACTGCTGCAGTAGCAACATTAGATATTACTACATTGGCAATAGCAGACTCAGCTGGTATAACCTTCACAGGTGAGACAGAGACACAACAAGGGGGATCAAATTATACTGTTATAAAAAATCCAACAATAAGTGGTAGAGAAGGTGCAGCTGGAGAGTTTTTAAAGATGACAACTACCATTAATCAAACTGCATCTAAAAGTGATTTACAATTAAGACTTGATCAGCTGGGTATCACAGATAGTGCTTTTGGTGACTTTAAAGTTGATGATAGTGGAATGGTTACTATGACTCAAGATGGCACAAGATACGCAATAGGTCAAATCTCTGTTGCAAGATTTACAGACAATCGTGGGTTAGAACCAGTTGGAGATAATTTATTAATGGAAACAGCACGAAGTGGATCGGCACTATTTAATATCAATAATGACAAGATGGCTGAGATAAAAGGTGGAACCTTAGAGCTCTCAACTGCAGATCTTAGTGAATCACTGGTGAACTTAATGGTATTTCAAAGAGCCTTTGAAGCAAATGCAAAATCGATCACCACAGCAGATACGATCCTTAATACATTGATTCAACTTAAAAGATAGGCTAAAAAAAGGATGGAGAATTTTTTACTTATTGCAGTTCTAGGGGTTTTGACCATATATTTTTATAGTAGTATGAATGTATACAAATCGCTCTATAAAAAAATCTCTGAAGAGAAAGAGCTCGAACAAGAGAAAGTGAAAAGTTTAGAAAAACTCAAAGAGAAGTTTGAAAAGCAGGTGAAATTTTCTCTTGAAACGATCAATGACTCACAAGAGTCATTGAAATCTTCAAGGGAAGATTATCAGCAATTAAAATTGCAAAATAGTGAATTAGAACATAGAAATAAACTCTTGCAAGAGCGGATCAATGAGTTGTATGCATCAGTAGGAAGTATCAATTAGATGGGTCTTCTTGTAAAAAAATGGGCAACTTTACTATTAAGTGTGCTCTTTTCTACCCAAATGGTGGCAAATACCCTTAAAAAAGACACAACAGAGTCACAGCCTCAACTACTTTTTGAGTATGACTCACTTCAAGACTCTCAAGAAAAAACAGAACTTCTTATAAAATTTAATACCGCCGTATTATATCTTGAGCAAGAAAAATACCTTCAAGCTATTGCACTATTGAAAGATTCCGCAAAACTACTAAAAGTGCCTTCCTATTTGAATATTGGAATAGCTTATTATAAACTAGGCTCCATAAAAAATGCCTATCTTTATTTGCGTAAAATTTATGATTTCAAAGATTTGAAGTTCAATGACAAATACTCCTACTTTAGTGCCGCATACTATTTGTATAAAATAACAGGGGATAGAAAATATATAGAAGAGGTTGCAAAAGTTAGTAGTGAAGCAAAGCGATTAAGTGATCATGAAAAATTATTGGTGATCGATACTCTTATATTGCAAGGAAAATATCAGTATGCACTTGATTTTGCCCATCAAGTTCCAACTATATCAAAATTAAAACTAGCGATGTTGTATATAAAGCTCAATGATCATATTACCGCAAAAGCATATTTAGAACAAGCGTACGAACAAGCCAAAGGGGATAAGTTCAAAAATCAAGCTTTGTGGATACAACTATTTAATGCCTTACAAGCAAATGATCTTAAGCTTATCGTTGAGAAAATAACAAAAATAGATGAACGAAAAAGGTTTTTTCATACCAATAGTGAGCTTCCTATGGAGCTTTTTTTTAACAAAAAAAGATACTCCCCAAAACAATATTTTCAAAAGATTACAAACTTTGAGTTTGATAGAAAATTAGATTTCATCTACTATTTTGCCCCATTTATTTTTGAAGATCAAGAAGCGATAGGGAAAAATGAGACAAGAGGATTTATTATCAAAAGTAAAAAAGGTATAGAGCAACTCAATACCATGATAGATTACAATGCAAAATTTCTGCAAATCATTAAAAAAGACCCAATCCAAAGAGTGGTAGATCTTGAAAAGATGCTAGAAAACAAATATGATACAAAAGCATATAAATATTATAACTTAGGTTTGATGTATGCTCAAATCTATGACTATAAACAAGCCTATAAAAATTTTAAAAAAGCGTATAGCTTAGAGCATGGAAATAAACTTTATTCAACCATGACCCACTTTACACTCAAAAAGCTCAATATTTTTGAAACTCAAGAGTTTAAAGATCGTTTATTAAATAATATTCTTTCAGATGATGGGAGATTTGTTTTTTTAGGAAAATATATATATAAAATCATGGAAGATCCAGGATTAGTACTAGATAAGCAAAAATTATCTTATGATGAGGAAAAATCTATCTTTTTTAGAAGCTTGTATTTTTTAAGTAGAATAGAAAAAAATGGGATTAATGAAAATGAACCACTCCTTGTGGAGTATCCAAAAGATCCTTTGGTCTATCTTTTAACTCTTTTAGCAAAAAAAGAGGGGGAAAATCAATATTTATATATATCAAGATTACAAGATGAGATACCAAAAGTTTTTAACCACCAGTTTCTAAAAGGAAGTTTAGTGATAACCGATTTTTATCTGGATGCTTTACATGCTCTAGGATTATTTTATACTACCAATTTTGATATACCAAATGAAACAACCCCTAGCTATCTAAGAACCAAAGCTATAATAGATCTTTATAATGATAAAGGAAAAAGTACAATAGAGCAAATAAACACTCTTCAAAAAAACTATAACTTACAAAGTACCGATAGCTACTATATCCTTGCCGCTTCGTATCTACACACTGATCAAAAACAATTGGCATATATAACATTAAGTGAAATAGAGCTAATTTATAATGATAGAGATGCAAAGTTTTTAAGTGGAATTCGACTTATCCAAGATCTTAAAACAGCCTCCGCCCCACAATATTTTTACCATAAATTGCAAGGAAAATTGATCGATTTTCGTATCATAGGGTTTGATGATTTTTTAGAATCTTTGTAAAAAAGATTGAGAAACTTTATTTATTATAATTTTTATGATATAATTATTGCATTAAATTCAAGGAGGATATTATGCAATTAGGTAGACTTGAAAATATGGACCAGGCACAAGTTGATCATGTATCTAAAATTTCTAAAATACAAGAGGCTGATCAAAAAGCAAAAATAGATCCAGAAGAGCAGTATAAAAATGCTACTAGAAAAATGGAAGTTCAAGAAAATGAAGTGCTTCTTGACAATGTTCAGTTTGGATACAACTCAGAAACAAATGATTTTTTTGTACGGATACAAAAGGGAGAAATTATCCATCAATATCCTACAGAAAATATGATGAAGCTAAAGCAAAGTTTGATGGAAGCGTATAGAGACGCTACTCAATCGTAAGAGATAAGGTTTTTCATTGGCATCAGATATATCAGAAATAGTTAAAAGTGAGATATCAGTAACTCTTGAAAGTTTACTCTCTGCAAAAAGTAAAGTTGAGGATGTAGCTCTCGTAAGTGATGAGAGTTTTTCCCATAAACAATGTGTTGTAGCAGATTGTACTTTTGAGTTTAAAGGAAAAAGCTCAACTTGGAAGTTTATTATTCCAGATTCAAGTGCAACACAATTTGAATACTTGATGTTAGGTGGGATGACTGATCGAAAAGAAAGTATCGATGATGAGATAAATGATGCAGTAAAAGAGATAGTCTCAACCATAACTGGAAGCATTGTTACAAGTATAAATGCACAAGGATATGAAGATATAAGTGGCGTAAAATCTACGATGGGTGAGAGTTCTGTACATAAGTGTTCCTCTGTAGAGGATATCAAAAAAGGGTATCAGTTTACTTTTTCTCTTAATGATGATCAGTTTTCTCTTGTGATAGTATTTGATAAAGAGATAGAACCATATATCAAAAAATTTCTTGGACCTACACAAACAAATAGCAGTGCAGATAGTTCTACTAGCAGTTCAAATGGACTTCAAGGTGCTAGCAATGTACTTAATTCTATTTTAGGTGAAGAGTCTATTGATAACTTACGGCTCCTTTTTGATATCAAAATGAGACTAAGTGTAAGGCTTGGGACAAAAGTTTGCTTGCTTCGTGATGTTATTAGTTGGGATATAGGGGAGATTATTGAGTTGTCCCAAATGACCAATGAGCCTTTAGATATATTAGTCAATGGTGTAGTAATAGGAAAAGGTGAAGCGATAATAGTAGATGGAAAGTTTGGGATTAAAATTAAACATTTGGGAATGAAGAAAGTTAAATAACTAAATAGGTAAGATGGGAAAGAATGGATAAAACAACTCTTGGTGGAATAGCAGGTTTTTGGGGTCTTATGGCATTGGCAATTGCACTGGGAGGTGTTGGTTTTGCTGCATATATTGATGTCCCATCTATTGTAATAGTATTTGGTGGTACCACATCAGTTATCATAGGACAACATGAAGGAAGCGACCTTAAAAGGATAGGGAAAGCTTTGGGAATAGCCACCAAAGAGATGACAATTGAGCCCATTGATGAACTCATCGAAAAAATAACAATATATGCAACTGATATCAAAAAAAATGGGGTAATGTCTGTTGAAGCAAAAATTCAAGAGGAGACAAACCCTTTTTTTAAAGAAGCGTTCAACCTCCTTGTTGATAATACAAAACCTGAAGTATTAGAAGAGCTTTTGGAGATAAAAAAAGAGCATATAGAAAATAGACACAAAACAATGATAGGGATGCTAACAAATGCAGGAAGTGTCGCTGGATCAATGGGGATGTTAGGAACTCTTGTAGGACTAGTAGCGATGCTTGCAAACCTCTCTGACCCATCTGCTGTTGGTCCAGCAATGGCAGTAGCTCTTCTTACAACAATGTATGGAGCACTTATTGGTACTGGTTTAGCAGGTGTTTTTGAAAATAAACTTATCCAAAAGCATACCAAAGAGATGATTAGCTGTGATATCATTATCCAAGGGGCTCATATGATCGCTGCAGAAGAATCTATAGGAAATATTAAAATGAAGCTAGGGGCGATTATGCCAGCTAGCGATGAAGAGTAAAAAAAGATATGGCAAAAAAGAAGTGTCCAGATTGTCCAAAATGTGTACCAGGATGGCTTGTACAGTTTGGTGATCTTATGTCACTTCTTTTGGTATTCTTTGTATTACTTCTTTCTATGGCGACGATGGATAAAAAAAAGGTAGAAGAGTACTTTGAAGTGATGCGAAGAAGTATGGGTTTTTTACAAGGTTCAACAGATACTTCAGAGGCTGAAGAGGAAACTTTGTCAAGTTTTCATTCTGCGAAAAGTGACTCTGGAAGTGGAGATGATAGTGGACAAAATACAGAAGTTTCAGATGTTTCCCAAAAAGTTGAAGATATCACACAAGAGTTCAATGATATAAGTGAAGATGATAGCCAAAAAATGGAGCTTACACTCAAAGGGAACAATGAATTTACCCTTGATATCCCATCAAGTTTGCTTTTTAGTGAAGGGAACTATGAGATAGAAAACCCAAATGCGAAAAGATTTATCACAAAGTTAGCAAATGTATTACGAACGATGACAAACCAATTTGATATAGAAGTAGCAGGACATACCGCAAGTAACTATTTGCGAACAGATGGGATCCCTAGGGACTCTTGGGATCTTTCAGCTTTGCGATCAATAGCAGTTATTAAAGAGCTTATCAAAAATAGAATTGATCCAGCGATGTTAAAAGTAAGTGCTTTTGGCTCATATAGACCAAAAAGTGACAATGCATTTGAAAATAGACGAGTTGAGTTAAGATTTGTCTCAACAAGTGAAAATAATAGTAGAATGGCAGAAGAGGAAAACTTTTTTGATAGAATAGAAGAGTAGATCAGATCATAAAAAAGGGGTTTTAAAATGGATATAGGAAATGGCTTTGTAGATATAGGAACTTTGAAACCAAATAAGTTTCAAAATATGAATGAAACAACTGTACCAAAAGGGGATGACAAGCTCCGTGAGGTGTGTGATGATTTTGAAGCATTTTTTATGAATCAGATTTTAGAAACATCTTTAAAATCTTCAAATATAGCTGGTGAGGGGACAGGATCTGATATTATCAAAGGGATGTATACAGACGCACTTTCAAGAAACTCCTCTGGTGGGTTAGGAATTAGCGATATGCTATATACTTTTTTAAGTGAGAATAAAAAATGATAACACAAATAATTGAAGAGCTAAAAAAAAATACCGATGATCTTTATAAAGCGATATTAGATGATATAGAGGATGTGAAAAAAGCAAACCATGAAAGCTTAGTAGCACGAAACAATATTAAAGTTGAACTTATGGAGACCCTTGCAAAAAACAAAGAGGAGCTTAATCTTCAACTGGCAAACGAATATGAAGATGGAAAAGATATCTCAATATATAAAGATGCCATCGATGAACTTGAACTTGATTTGCGAAAACTGTATGAAACCAATGGAAAATTAGCAGCAATCGTGTTGCCTGTAAGAGAGATGTATAAAGATATCATAGAAGAGATCACACAAATAAATGGTGGACAACTAGTAGAGATAAGAGCATAAAAAAGATATGAAAGTACTATTTTATTTTTTATTGACTATTTTATTTGGATCGCAATGCTTCGGAGCACAGCTGGTTCCTATGGCAAAAAAAGATATTAAATATAAAGAAAAAATATATTCCCAAGACCTTTATTTTGTAGCCCCATCTAAAGAGTACTCATGTAAAGAGTATTTAGACCCTAGTATATTAACTCAAAACCTTTATGTATCGAAAAGATATATTATAAAAAATACA
>JAGYNS010000073.1 GCA_018399655.1 Campylobacterales bacterium | reverse complement strand
GACATCATAGATATGGAGATGATGTAAGTGTTGATGGAAGAGCTGGATACCCAGATAGCCAAAATGTAGGGACAATTGAGGTGAGCTGGAACCTTTACAATGGAAATAGCAACAGTGCACAAAAAAAAGTACTACAAAAAAAGATCCAACAAGTTGCAATGAGAATAGAAGATCTAAAACAAAAAATACAATTGCAATACCAGACCGCACTTGAGGAGTATAAACTCTCAAAACTCAATTTGCAAACAGCAAAAAAATCAATGGAGTCTGCAAAAATCAACTATGAAATAGTAGGAAATAAGTTTAAAGAGGGACTTTCTACCAACAAAGATATGATCGATGCAAACTATCTTTTGACAAACTCAAAAGAGAACTATTTTAGCTCATTTTATAATAAATATATCGCAATTGCAACACTTCAAAGGATACTGGAAATTTCAAACTAGAATAAGTGCAAATATTATAATAAGACTAGTTCCGTTTTAGATAGCTTCTCAAACCTCTTGAATCCTTTGTCGAATGTAATAAGCTTACAATTATTGCATTCACAAAATGCTAAGTGAAAAATATCAAAGGAGCTATTGTATAATGAACTATTTTCAATAATTTCTAAAATTCTTTTACTTGTGTCATGCTTATTGAGTTGTACAAATTGGGATAAAAACTTGAGGTTTTGATTAATGTTTATTTCATCTTCTTTTAGTTTTTTAGAAGTAAAAGCAAACTCACATAGTATAAGTTCTGATAAAATAATATTTTTATTTAAAATAGCCTCTTCAAATAGCCTAACAGAGATATTTTGTTGTTCAATGTTGTCTGTGTTTTGGCATAAAGCATAGATAAGAACATTTGTATCAAAAAATACCATCATCAGCCAACTTGTCAATATCTGTAGCAAGTTCCATTGTTGCAATTACTTTATTGTTTGATTGAGCTCTTAATTTTCTAAACTCTTGAAGCTGTGATTTTGGATCATCTTTTTTTACAGTATTATCAAGACTATTATCGTACATTACAACAATTCTAGCATTTTGAGTTTGTTGTAACTCTTTGTATTGTTTAGGTATATGTACTACACCATTTTCTATAGGTGCTTCAAATTCTACTGCATACATTTTGACTCCTTTGATTATACTGATTTATTATATCTAAAATAGATTTAGATACAAGTTTGATAGTTGTGCGTCATTTACCTGCTATCGTATGTGAGCAATGTGGTTCAGAGTGGATAGATGATAGTGTTTCACAAAGACTAGAGGAGATAGTTTTAGATGTAAAACAAAAAAAGTCAACTTTTGAAGTTGCCGATTATAGTAATTTATTAAAGGCTAGTTAAGTTCAAGATGATTTTTGTTATACCATTGTTATAACCCCTTGTTACAATTTGTTTTGATGAAAAATCAACTACAAAAAAAGGGGTAACAATGAAAACTTTTGGAAAACTACTTTTAGTTTTTGTGATGTTTTTTAGTTTTGCAGAAGCAGCTAAAAAATACAGAATCAAACTAGCGATGACATGGCCGTCAAATTTCCCAGTATTTGGTGATGCGGTTGAAAACTTCAAAAAATATGCTGAAGAGATGTCTGATGGAAGATTAAATATCCGAATCGACTCAGCAAACAAACACAAATCAGCTTTTGGTGTGTTTGATATGGTAAAATCTGGTCAATATGATATGGGACACTCAGCATCATATTATTGGAAAGGGAAAGTTCCAAATACTTTGTATTTTACAACGATGCCTTTTGGGATGACAGCAGAAGAGCAGCAAGCATGGTTTTATTATGGTGATGGGATGGAGCTTATGGATAAAGTCTATTCAGAGCACAACCTTTACTCTTTCCCAGGTGGAAACACTGGAAACCAAATGGGTGGATGGTTTCAAAAAGAGATCAATAGTGTAGATGATCTTCAAGGGTTAAAAATGAGAATCCCTGGATTTGCAGGGGAAGTGATCTCAAAACTAGGGGTCAATGTAACCAATATCGCTCCAGGTGAGCTGTATACAGCACTTGATCGTGGGACTATTGATGCACTAGAGTGGGTTGGGCCATCACTTGATCTTCGAATGGGATTTCATAAAGTTGCACCATATTATTATACAGGGTGGCATGAGCCAGCGACTGAGCTACAGTTTTTAATCAATAGAAAGTTTATGGATAAATTGCCAGCAGATCTACAAGCAATTTTGAAAAATGCTATGAAACTAGCAGCATATGATATGCACACACAATCAAATCATGACAGTGGGATAAACTGGGAATCTATGAAAAAAGAGTTTCCAAATATTCAAGTAAAAACATTCCCAGCTGAGGTTATGAATGCTATTAAAAAAGCAAACGATGAGTTACTTGTAGAAAAAGCAAAAGAGGATCCATTGGCTGCACAGATTTTAAAATCACAAGCTGATTATTTAAATCAAATACGACCTTGGACGATCATGTCTGATTATTCATACATCAAAAGTTTAGGTCAATAATCAAAACCACTAAAGCTTTGAGGAATCTCCTCGAAGCTTTTTTTGTTTTTTAATACATATTTGAGTAAATTGGGGTTTATTTTGATATTTATTAACGAAGGAAAATGATGAAAAGAATAACAACTATTTTAGATAAGTTTACCGATATCATTGGCTATATAGCTGCTATTGCTATGATATTGATGCTTTTTAATGTAGCGTATGATGTGATTATGCGATACTTTTTTGAAAATAGCTCCATAGCGATGCAAGAGATGGAGTGGCACCTATTCTCTATAGTATTTCTATTTGGTATGGCATATGCTTTAAAAGAGAATGGTCATGTACGAGTTGATATGTTTTATGAGAATATGAAACCACAGTGGCAAGCTACTATTAATATTATAGGCTCTATTATTTTTATTATTCCATTTTCATTGATCATTGTAAAAAGTGGATATAACTTTGCTTTTGAAGCATATGAGCTAGGGGAGATGAGTGGAGATCCAGGGGGATTGCCTCATAGGTGGATCATCAAAAGTGCTATTGCTACTTCATTTGTATTTTTACTTATAGCAACACTTAGTTTTATATTACACAATATTCAAACAATCATTTCATGTAAAAAAGATAAATGTGAAGTTGATCTAAAAGAGCATGACCACTCTCAGGAGGTATTATAATGATTGGTATTTATATGTTTTTTACCGCATTGATAATGCTTCTTGCGGGATTTCCTGTAGCATTTACCTTTGGAGGGGTGGCTTTAGTTTTTGGTATCTATTCTGAAGGGTTTGCTTATGGGATGGAGGATGGATTTATCGCTCACTTTTTTTATGGGCTAGAGCTTTTTGAGATGATGCCATTTAGAGTTTACTCTATTATGGAAAATACTATTTTGATGGCTATTCCTCTATTTATTTTTATGGGGATAGTGCTACAAAAAACAAAATTAGCAGAGCAACTTTTAGAATCTATGGGGACACTTTTTGGTTCAGTTCGAGGTGGGTTAGCCATCGCTACTATTTTAGTGGGAGCACTCCTTGCAGCTTCTACAGGTGTAGTGGGTGCAAGTGTAGTAGCTATGGGGGTTATCTCACTTCCAGTGATGCTTAAATATGGGTACTGCAAAAAACTTTCCACTGGTACTATTTGTGCTTCTGGGACTTTAGGGCAGATCATCCCACCTTCTATTGTTTTGATCATATTAGGGGATGTATTAGGAGTTGCAGTTGGTGATCTTTTTAAAGCAGCAGTGCTTCCTGGACTTATTTTGGTGGGTTCTTATATAGCTTATGTTTTAACCGTATCCTATTTCAACAAAGAGTTAGCCCCAGCGATGCCAGTAGAGGAAAACACCGTAAAAAAAGATGAGATCATAAAAGCGATCAAATCGATCATCCCACCATTGGCTCTCATTGTAGTGGTTTTAGGATCAATCTTTGCAGGGATCGCAACACCTACAGAGTCTTCAGCAGTAGGTGGAGTAGGAGCTATATTGCTCTCTATTTTGTATAGACAGTTTTCATGGACTATTATGAAAGATGCTGCACTAGAAACAGTTAAAATTACTGCTATGGTATTTACAATTTTACTAGGAGCTACGGCATTTTCTATGGTATTTTCTTATACAGGAGGGGAGGAGCTTGTAGAGGAGTTTATGACCTCACTTCCTGGGGAAAAATGGGGATTCTTGATCCTTGTGATGGTAGCTATTTTGATCCTTGGGTTCTTTATCGATTTTGTTGAGATCACTTTTATCGTGATCCCTATTCTTTATCCAATCGCTCAAATGTTAGATATCGATATGATCTGGTTTGGAATATTAATAGCTATGAATCTACAAACATCCTTTTTGACTCCACCATTTGGGTTTGCCCTTTTTTACCTCAAAGGGGTCGCTCCTAAAGTGGTGCAAACTATGGATATCTACAAAGGGGTCTTACCATTTATCTTGATACAAGTATTGGTATTAGCATCTATTGTTATGTTCCCAGAGTTTTATGGGTTTAGTGGGTTTGGGGAGTAGCTCTTCAAACCCACTAGTTATATAATCAGTATATAAATCATTGTAGTGATTGAAACTAAGTTTCACATTGAGAAGTTTTTTAGAGGTTTATTTTGGTATAATAATCTCTATTTAAAGAAAAGGAATATAGTGCAATTAAAGAAGCTACCTATTGGTATTCAAACTTTTAGCGACATAAGAAAAGATAACTATGTATATGTTGATAAAACTGATATAGCATATAATCTTATTGAGAGTTATCGTTATGCTTTTCTTGCAAGACCTAGAAGATTTGGCAAGTCTTTATTCTTAGATACTCTACGAAACATTTTTGAAGCAAAAAAAGAGCTATTTCAAGGCTTGGCTATTGAAAATAAGTGGGATTGGGATACTTCATATCCTGTAATAACTATTAGCTTTGCAGAGGGAAAGATAACATCTGCAAAAGACCTTGAAGATAAATTTGAAGAGATCTTTTTACTCAATCAAAAAAAACTAGATGTAACTTGCCAGTACAAAGCTAGCGATAGAAGATGTTTTAGCGAACTGATACGAAAAGCAAATGAAAAATACAACCAAAAAGTAGTAATCCTTGTAGATGAATATGATAAGCCTATATTAGATAATATCACCAAAGCAGAAATAGCAGAGTCTATACGAGATGGACTTGTAAACTTTTATAGCGTTATAAAAGGAAGTGATGAGTATATCAAGTTTGCTTTTCTTACAGGCGTAAGTAAGTTCACTAAGACTTCATTATTTAGTGGACTTAACAACTTAGTAGATATTAGCCTTGATGAAGATTATGGTGATATATGTGGCTATACTCAAAATGATGTAGAAACTACCTTTCAGCCTTATTTAGAGGGTGTAGATATGGATGAGTTTAAAAGTTGGTATAATGGCTACAACTTCTTAGGGAGTGATATGTACAATCCGTTTGATATACTATTATTTATTTCAAAAAAACACAAATATAGTAATTACTGGTTTGAAACTGGTACTCCTACATTTCTATTGAAATTAATAGAAAAAGACAATTATTTCTTGCCATCTCTTACAAACTTAAGAGTAGATGAAAAACTTTTAGATAGTTTTGATATAAACAACCTTGATTTTGAAGTGATACTATATCAAAGTGGGTATTTAACTATTGATAAGGTAGTACCTAAATCAAGAGGTGGATTTACATACCATTTAAAAGTACCAAATAAAGAGGTAAGACAATCCCTTAGTGATGTTATTATTGATTATATGACATCAACAGATGATACTAGTAAAGTTACAATACAAGATGATCTTTATGATGCATTGGAAGATGCAGATATGGATAAATTTAAAAGCTCTTTAACTTCTATGTTTGCCTCTATCCCTTACAACAATTATACAAACAATAATATAGCCAACTTTGAGGGATTTTATGCAAGTGTGATATATATCTATTTACAATCGCTAGGATTTCATATCATCGGTGAAGATGTAACCAATAAAGGACGCATTGATCTAACTATCATAATGGGTAATGCAATTTATATTATAGAGTTTAAAGTAGATGGTAAAGAAAACGCACTCCAACAAATCAAAGAGAAAAAATACTATGAAAAGTATCTTAGTTACAATAAAGATATATATCTTGTAGGTATAGATTTTGATACTGAAGATAAAAATATCAGTAACTTTGAATGGGAAAATATCAGTCATAACTCTTAGTTGCTCAATGCTATATCCCTTTTGTAAAAGTACTTGATACAGTTCGTATTAATGATATAGTTGTAGAGGAAGCGAGAAAATTTATAGTACTTATAGCTAATCAGCCTAAACTTTTTGATAAAGTATATTTTTCAAACAATATATGCTAAAATACATAAAATTATATATGTTTAAATATGGAGAAAAGTATGATAACTTACGCAAAAGATGAAATGGTAGGAATAACTGAACTTGGTAAATCTCTTGGAAACTATCTTGATAAAGTTAAATCAAATGTACATAATAAAATAGCTATCATAAGAAGAAATAAACCTGAAGCAGTGATTCTTGGTATTGATGAGTATGAGTTACTACAAAGAGCATATGATAGACTTGAACAAAAAGAGATAGAAGATATACTTGCAACTATGTCAAAAGAAGATAAAGAAGTATCCCACTCAAAAACCAAAAAAACATTTCTATAGATATGTAATCAAAGAAGATATAATTGAAGATATAGGTTATAGAGGTGATGTTTATAAGTAGTGGTCTAAATCTTGCTATAGTGTTAGAATATGATCTTGTATCTAGGCTTGTAGTAAAAAGTTTATGTCAAAGTAAAATGGAAACCTACATACGGCAATGGATATTCATATAGACAATTATACTTATTTGTACAGTTTTTCAAGGTTTTCCAAAAAGTGAACACACTGCGTTCACAATTGAATTGGAGTCAATATAAACTTTTGATACGGCTTGAAGATAATGACAAATGGTTTTAGTACCAATATTAATCAACTTGAAAGTGGTGTAATGACTGCTAATGCAGGCGATAGTGCAGAATTTATTTTTGTAGCAAGAGCAATATTAGCTGGCTTTAATTGTAGTAGTGTTGATGTAAAAAGTAGTAGGTATGATGCTATAATCGATTTTAATAATAAGCTTTTAAGAGTTCAAATAAAAGGAATCAGTTCAGAAAATAGTATTAGTTTCAAAGATAGAGATAGAGGTGGACAAGGAATTGATCATAAACATGAGCGGAATATTGGAAAGCGTATCACTTTAAAAGATTGTGACATATATGTTGCAGTTGATAAACAAATGACACAATAAGATTATAAAATAACGAGTTTTTATGGCTACTTTATCTTTATTGTATTATATGATCTGGGTTGGTTG
>JAGYNS010000072.1 GCA_018399655.1 Campylobacterales bacterium | reverse complement strand
TAACAAATACCCACAAACCTCTTAAACAAGGGATAGCGTGATAAAACATATATTTACAAACAGTGCTGGTATTTTAGTATCGCGAATTTTAGGTTTTCTTAGAGATCTCCTTACCGCTTCTATTTTAGGAGCCAATGTTTATAGTGATATTTTCTTTGTAGCTTTTAAATTGCCAAATCTTTTTCGGCGTATTTTTGCAGAGGGTGCATTTACTCAAGTATTTATCCCAGCCTACGCAAGATCTCATCATAAGATTCAGTTTTCATCTGTTATTTTAAGTCAATTTATTGGTTTTATTGTATTGCTGTCATTGGTTGTGACTCTTTTTGCGGAACTTATCACAAAGGCTATTGCTATAGGGTTTGATACGACCACTGTAGATTTAGCAGCTCCTCTTGTGGCTATTTGTTTTTACTATTTGCCCCTTATTTTTATAGTAACTTTTTTAGCTGCTTTGTTGCAGTATAAAAACCATTTTGCAACTACAGCTTTTAGCACCGCTTTACTTAATATCGCTTTGATCATCGCTTTACTTATCTCTCAAGGGGAAGATCAGTATACAATCACATTTTATCTCAGCTGGGGTGTGATCGCAGGTGGAGTTTTACAAGTGGCTGTCCATCTTATCGCTATTAAAAAACTTAAAATAAAATTTTTCACTACCAATTTAAAAAAAAGAAAAAGAGATATCAAGCAGTCTAAGTTTTATAAGCAGTTTTACCCAGCAGTATTTGGAAGTAGTGCAGCACATATCGCTGCATTTTTAGATACTTGGTTAGCAAGCTTTCTTGTAAGTGGTTCGATTAGTTATTTGTATTATGCCAACCGTGTATTTCAGCTTCCCTTAGCACTTTTTGCTATAGCTACTTCCGTGGCACTTTTTCCAACCATTGCCAAAGCGATAAAAAACAATGACCAATTAAAAGCATTGCTCTATTTACGAAAAGCGTTTTATATCCTTTTTGCCCTTTTAAGCGTAGCTACTGTTATAGGAGTTGTATTTGATGATTTTATTGTGTGGTTATTGTTTGAAAGGGGAGCATTTGAAGCGAGTGATACAGCTAATACTGCTTTGATACTTTCGATGTATCTTCTAGGGCTTTTACCTTTTGGACTTGCTAAGGTATTCTCTTTGTGGCTTTATTCTCATGAAAAACAAGGTTTAGCAGCAAAAATCACTATGAAGTCATTGATCTGGAATATTGTTTTTTCTATCATTTTGATTTTTCCATTTGAGGCTGCTGGCTTAGCTCTTGCTAGTAGTTTAAGTGGGTTTATTTTACTTCATCTGACATTAAAAGAGTTTGGATATAATCGCTTTTTTAATACCATCATCAAAAAACCTTCAAAGGATCACAATGATCAAATATGAAACTATAAAAAAACTGATGTTCAAGTTTGAACCTGAAACAGCTCATACTATTGCAGAATATGCTCTTCGTGCACTTCCGTACTATAGAACGCTCAATAACGCTATGGTAGAATCAAACTTTATCAACCACCCTATGCTTACCCAAGAGATATTTGGCACAACTTTTCACAACCCAATTGGCTTAGGGGCTGGATTTGATAAAAATGCCACTATGATAAAAGCGATCCCATCTCAAGGATTTGGATATACCGAAATTGGAACCATGACCCCAAAACCACAACCTGGCAATGACAAACCAAGACTTTTTCGATATCCACAGTTTAATTCGATTCAAAATGCTATGGGGTTTAACAATAAAGGCTCTTATGAAGTGATCCAAAACTTAAAAAAAGTCTATCCATATGCAATTCCAATTGGAGCGAGTATTGGGAAAAATAAAACAACCCCTGAAAATGAAGCGTTGAAAGATTATGAAACTTTAATCAAAGGGTTTAAAGATATTTGTGACTATATGGTGGTCAATATCTCATCTCCAAATACCCCAAATCTTCGAGATCTTCAAAATGAGGAGTTTATCAAAGCGGTATTTGGGATGGCAAAGCAGATCACAGATACCCCAATACTTCTTAAGATCGCTCCAGATATGAGCGAAGAGACTGCTATAACTCTTTGTAAAGTAGCAATAGAATCTGGAGCTGATGGGATTATCGCAACCAATACCACACAAGACTATTCACTTCTACCAAATCCAAAAGATTTTGGAGGATTGAGCGGGGAAGTTTTAAGTGAAAAATCTTATTTGCTTTTTAAAGCAATAGGTAAAGAGCTTTATGGTAAAACAACACTTATAAGCGTTGGGGGAATTGGTGATGCAAACGATGCCTATAGACGGATCAAAGCGGGAGCTAGTTTACTTCAAATCTATAGTGCGTATATTTTTCAAGGACCTTCAATGTGTAGAAAAATAAATGAAGAACTTATAGAGCTTTTAAAAGCAGATGGATATAGCCACATTGGTGAAGCTATTGGGGCAGATTATAAAAACTAAAAAGGTAAAGATATGAAGATTATACTGGTATTATTTTTAGCTTTACAAGGAGTATTAATGGCAAGTGATGCCTTACCAAAATATTATGAACAAACACTGAAAAATGGTTTAAAAGTGGTAGCAATACCAATGGACAATGGAAGTGGTGTGATCACTACAGATATCTTTTATGATGTGGGAAGTAGAGATGAGATCATGGGGAAAAGTGGTATTGCCCATATGCTTGAACACCTCAATTTCAAATCAACCAAAAACCTTGATGCAGGTGAATTTGATAAGATAGTCAAAGGTTTTGGGGGAGTTAATAATGCTTCTACAGGCTTTGATTATACTCACTATTACATCAAGTCTAGTTCAAAAAATATTGATAAATCTTTGGAGCTATATGCAGAGCTGATGGAAAATCTTGCTTTAAAAGATGAAGAGTTTCAACCTGAGCGAGATGTTGTAGCAGAAGAGCGACTATGGCGAACTGATAACAACCCTATGGGGTATTTATATTTTAAGCTTTTTAACAATACTTTTTCCTACCATCCATATCATTGGACCCCAATAGGGTTTATGAGTGATATTCAAAACTGGACTATAGAAGATATCAAAAAGTTTCATAAAACCTACTACACCCCATCAAATGCAATTGTGGTAGTAGCTGGTGACATAAAAAAAGAGCAAGTTTTTAAAGCAGCAAAAAAACACTTTGGGAAAATCAAAAATACAAAAGAATCAAAAAAATCTCAAAAGTTTTATATGTATGAGCCTGAACAAGATGGAGCAAAAAGAGCTGTTGTTCATAAAGACTCACAAGTGGAGATGCTAGCTATTAACTTTCATATCCCAAACTATTTGCACAAAGATCAAGTAGCACTTAGTGCTCTAAGTGAACTTTTAAGCTCTGGAAAAAGTAGCCGTCTCAATGAACTTTTAGTAGATAAGAAGCAAATGGTAAATACCATTTATGCCTATAATATGGAGCTAAAAGATCCAGGGGTATATCTATTTCTAGCTGTTTGTAACCCTGGAGTAAAAGCCCAAGATGTAGAAAAAGAGATATGGAATGAGATCAAAAAGATTCAAGCTGGAGATATAAAAGAGGAGGAACTTTTAAAAGTGAAAAAAAATACCAAATCTGATTTTATCTTTTCACTTGAAAGCTCAAGTTCTGTAGCCTCACTGTATGGAAGCTTCCTTTCAAGAGGAGATATCACACCACTTATGACCTATGAAAAAGATATTGAAACCCTTACAACCAAAGAGATTGTAAAAGTAGCACAAAAATATCTTGTACCAGAAAAATCAACTACGGTGATTTTAAAAAAAGATTAAGCGATCTTATCTAAGACAGCTTTCTCTTCTATAGTGAAACATTTATGGGGATATGTAATATCTCTATTTTGAAATGCTAGGATAGATTTATTTAAAATTACCCCTGAGTCTATATTGATGGCTTGTCGAATAGTTTCATTCGCTTGCCAAGCTTCTTGTCCAGCTAATACTGTTGGTAAATATACTATTAAAGCAGCTGAAATTGAACGCGTCGCACTCTCCCAAAGATAACTAGGGGTATGATCAACCGCATAATAATCTACCTTGTCATATTTAAACATAGGTTTTGCAAATGTTGTTGGTTTTGCAAAAAAGAAACCCATCCCCTCATCACAACTTACATCGATGATTAGACTATGTGGTTTTAAAGAGGCACTTTCATTTTCAATAATAAAATCAGTAGGATTTGCAGTGTCTTGAAAAACACCATTTACTATAATATCTGATTGATTTATAAGATCCCCCAATGCTGAAATAGTACCATCATGTTCTATAACAACCATCCGTGCTTCATCCTCTTTTCCCTCTTGAACTCTCACATAATGACAATCCAGTATCTCTTCACGAACCTCATGGTCTGGTCTTTGTATACAAATAGTAATATCTCTAAAACCATGTGCTTTTAGAGCATAAATCGCCCCACGACTCACTGCACCAAAACCAAAAATGATTGTTTTTCTTTGATTCCCATAATGTCCATCAATCCCTTTTAGTTGTAAAGCATGGATAACAGCACAGTATCCTGCCATCTCATTATTTTTATAAAAAGTATGCCTTCCTATTTGCCCCTCTGGTGACCAAATAAACATATCTTCAAAAGCTATGAGGGTTTGTTTTCTTTTTATTGCTATATCTGTTATCTGCTTTTGTTGAACACAATGAACATATCCCCAAAGTATTCCACCAATTTTTAACTCTTCTAAGTCAGCTAATATAGGTTTGCTGATTATCACTACTCCTAGATTTGCTAAAAGATTATGACGAGTATCAACTCCACCACACAAAGATGCAATTTCACTATCTGAAATACCAAATGGTATCCCATATCCCTCTTCAAATATCATTTGTTTTCTTAAAATCTCTGGGATACGCACCAAATGTTCTGGGTGGATTGGAAGTCTTCTCTCATCTGTTTTTTTTGAGGTGCCTATGACACCTATTTTTAAATTATTCATATTTTAATTTCCTGATATATTAATTATCTATATTTTGCTCTTTTTTAGATGTTGAAGAGTTTTTAATTCTGTACAAATTACGGTGTATCAAGCCTAAGAAGCTGAGTTTGGAGTAGTTGCGATACGCGTTTATGTGCAGTGTATCTGAATTGGAGTATTAAAGCAAGTGAAACAACAGTTTTATTTAGTCTTCTAACTGCTGCTTTGGTGGGCTAAAATGATACCCCTGTGAATATTCTATCCCCAACGCTTTGACTTCATTTAATATTTGCTCATCTTCTACAAACTCTGCGATTGTTTTCATTTTCATTTTCTTTGCAAAAGAGACAATGGTTTCTACCACCATTTTTGAGTTTTCATTGGTACAGATTTGTTTGATCATTGAACCATCTATTTTGATATAATCTGCTTGCAATTGCATCAAATATTCAAAATTGCTATATCCAGTACCAAAATCATCTATAGCTATTTTGCATCCAAACGCTTTTACACTTTGTATAAAAGAGACCACTTCAGAGAAGTTTTCTATCGATTCAGACTCTACTATTTCAAAAACTACTCGATGCCCTATATTGTACTTTTGAAGTAATTCAAATATATACCCTTGAAGTTCTTTATTCAAAATATCTTCAATCGTTACATTTAAAGAGACCTCTTCAGTTCTATGTTCAAATATCTGAAAAGTTCTATCAATCATCACTTTGGTTAAGATATTATAATACTTTGTTTTTTTCGCAATCTCAAGGAAGAAAAATGGACTTACAGGTTTTCCATCTTCTTTGTCAATAATACGGATCAACGCTTCATATTTATCATAGTTATGTGTCTCATTATTTACTATTGGTTGAAAAAATGGGACAACTCTTCTATCTTCAATCGCTTCTTTTATCTTTTTTGCCCACAGAATATTATTGGCATACTCTTGATTTAATGAGTTTTTTTCCTCATATTTTACAATATCTTTATTGGTTTTTCTTGCAATTTGCAGTGCCATATCTGCGGTTTGTAAAATTGTTTCATTGCTCTCAAATGAGATTCCAGCCGTAAACTTTACAGTGATTTGCTCTTTTTCTACATTAATATTATCATGCTCAACATATCGTAAAATATTTTGAATCTTCTCTTCAAAACTCATAGGGTCACACTCTTTACATATAAGGACAAACTCATCCCCTTGAAGGTGATACAGCACATAATCATCATCATGATGAATCAAAGCACTTATCAAGCTTCCTAGCTCTTTTATCAGTTTATCCCCAAAATGGTGCCCATAAAAATCATTCACTTGTCGAAAGTTATCGACATTTAAAACAGCGAGTGCATTTTTTTCATGTTCTTTAAGAGCAAGGTTTAGCTTCAACCTATTTCCTAAACCTGTGAGTTGATCTGTATGGAGAAGCTCGTCAAGTTTATCCCTTTGGTCAATCACCTCAGTGATATTATGACGAATCGCCATATACTCTACAATCTCCCCTTTACTATTAAGATTTGGCTGGATTGTTTCATCAATCCAATAATATCCCCCATCTTTTTTACGGTTTTTAACGATTCCATGCCATGTTTTTTTTGCTTGGATAGTTTCCCACATATCTTGAAAGAGCGATTTTGGCATCTCTGGATGTCTCACTATTGAGTGAGGTTTTCCAATAACTTCACTTTTTGTGTATCCACTTATTTGTAAGAAATTATCATTGGCATATATGATATTTCCTTTAAGATCTGATTTTGTCACTATAGAGCTTTCATCCATCAATGTTTTATAGTTATTTAAAAAAGTGATATTTTGCTCTAATTCATTGGAGATATTATTAAACTCGACAATAACTTTCCCAATCTCATCATTTTTATTGTTTTTCACTTGAACATATTTATGTTTTTTAATACTTTTAATTCCACTTTGAAGATCTTCAAGAGGTTGAAAAATCATCTTTCTAATAAAATAATAGGAAAGAAATAAAGTTGCTATAAAGATCAATATCCACTCCACAATCATCTGGGTATAGATACTATTTAATTGTTCAGCATATTTCTCTTTATTGAGCATAAAAATTGCTTGAAGTGAAGGGGCTTGATCTATTAAAGAAACTTTTTTAATAAGAGCTTCATAACTTTTTTGATACTCAAGATAATCTTCCCTACCCATCTCATTTTCAACAATTAGGTGTGCTTTATTTTGATCATTGACGACTAAAATTGCTTTTGTTTTTAATTGGGTATTTAACTCTTGTAAAACAGCACTATCTATTTTAAAGCTTACTCTTACAAAACCTATATTTTCATTATCTAAATAGACCCCTTGAGTATATTTGATAAAATACCAACCATTTATAAAAACATAATCAAATGTGTTGTTTTTAGTTTGCTCTATATTTTTTACATAAGGGATAGTCTGTAACTCTTGATCTTCAAGGGTTTGAAAATACTTGGTTCCATCCTGCTTATAAGAGATATATCCTATATCACTTTTTGTAGCTGTAAGTGCTCTATGAATAGCAATAAGCTCCCCTTGAGAGTTAAATAAACTCACTGAGTAGTGATTGTTTTTTTGAATCCATTGAACAATACTTTGAAGTAAATATCTTTTTTCATAGTCAAATACATCTTTTACATACTCTTTGG
>JAGYNS010000071.1 GCA_018399655.1 Campylobacterales bacterium | reverse complement strand
GATACCAAGTTGGGGAGTATATTGTTAAAGAGATAGGCTCTATTGAGAAACAGTACTACCAGATGGCTATCTCTTTTTCATCAAGAGAACTTATACCGATACAAAAAAAGATAAAAAAAGAGATTGAAGATATCCGTCATGCTATTGATGTTCTTGAAAATGGGGGAACTTTAAAAAAATATATCACTTTGAACCTTGTGGGGATAAGTGAAACTGTAGAGCATATTCACTACACCCCAGATAGAACCAACCAATACACCTATGAGGTGATCGACCTTTTGCCAAAGCTTGATATTTTGGAAAAAAAACTTATTGAGATGGAGCAAGTGATCAACCTAAAAAAGGAGATGCTTCAAGAGATATCATTGGAGAATATCAATGAAAAGCGGTTTGAACTAAGACTCTTTTACAAACAGATCCCATCTATGTTTATCCGTATGAAAGAGAATGCTAGTAGACTTTTATATGAGAGTAAACAACAGCTTAATACCCTTCAAGAGGATATCCAAAAAGAGAAAGAGTATTATCGTTCTTTAGAGATTATTGTCACTATTGTAGTGATGCTTTTTGTATTGTTACTAGGATATGTGGTGATCAAACAAATTTTAGAAAAAAGTAAAGAGCTATCACAGCTTACAAAAAAAGCAGAAGATGCAGCAAAAGAGGCAAAAAATGCCAATGAAACCAAGTCACGGTTTTTGGCAAATATGTCCCATGAGATACGAACACCACTTAATGCTATTATAGGGTTTTCTGAGATATTATCTCATGAAAAACTTGACCCTGAACAAAAAGAGAAAGCAACAATCATAACCAATAGTGCCAAAGCTCTTTTAGGTATCATCAATGATGTGCTTGATATCTCTAAAGTGGAAAGTGGAAAATTTGAGATAACTCGTGAGAAAACTGATCTTGAAAAAACACTCTCAAATATAGTGGAGCTTTTTGCAATTAATGCCAAACAAAAAGATATCCGACTTGTATACAATAGTGATCCAGATATTCCAACTTTTGTAGATATTGATGAGATTCGAATTAAACAAGTTTTATCAAACCTTTTAAGCAATGCTATTAAATTTACCGATTCAAATAAAAAAGTTACCCTCTCCATCAAAGTTTTAGATAAAAATGAACAACAGCATCAAACAACTTTACGATTTAGTATAAAAGATGAGGGGATAGGGATATCAAGTGAAAATCAAAAAAAGATATTTGAACCATTTTCTCAAGCAGACAATACCATAACCAAAAGATTTGGAGGAACAGGTCTTGGTCTTGCTATTAGTATGAAGATCATTGAGCTAATGGACTCTAAAATAAACCTTCTTAGTAAAGAAAATGAGGGGAGTACTTTTTATTTTGATCTACCACTTAAGTTTTACAGCGAACCAAAAAATCAAACACTTGAAACCCATAGCTTTTTTGTATGCCCTTATGATCATGATGAAGATAAGATTAGAATTGATCTTATCCATATCCTTGAAAAATTTGGAACAATCTATTCACTAGGGGATGATCTCTCAAAGGTTACAAAACTTGATTTGGTATTTTGTTTTGGTCAAAAAGAGTACCTGCCCCAGTATAAAAAGCTTCAAGAGCAATTTCCTTCCCCTTCTGTGTATGTTGGAAACTATAAAAAAATCCAGTCAGATAAGCTTGTCACCTCTATTGTTTCATACTATCTTGATGTTCCACTTACCCCATCAAAAGTCTACAATATCGTAGCCGATGCTTGCAATATTTGCAAAATAGAACCAACACAGTCAGTTGATAAAAGGACATTTCAAGGGAAAATATTAGTAGCAGAAGACAATACCAACAATCAGTTGCTTATCAAACTTCTTTTACAAGAGTATGGGATAGACCCCGTTATTGTTGATGATGGAGAAAAAGCGGTACAAGCCTATGAAAAAGAATCTTTTGATCTTCTTTTTTTAGATATCAATATGCCTGTAATGGACGGACTTGAAGCACTAGAGCATATTTTAGAGATTGAGAAACAAACCAAAAGATTTACCCCGAAGATTGCTTTAACTGCCAATAGCCTTAAAGGGGACAAAGAGAAATTTCTCTCAAAAGGGATGGATAACTACCTTGCAAAACCAATAGACAATGAGAAGTTAGGGGATATATTAGCGATCTATCTTCACTCTTATGAACTCAACAAACCTGTAAAAGCAGGGGCTAATATCAACTACTCTTTGTTGGCTAAACAGTTTGGTGTCAGTGATGATACGGCTAAAATGATGACAAAATCTTTGAAAAAAAGTATCCATAAAGATATGCTAACACTTCAGAGTGCTATTGAACAAAATGATCAAGAGCTCCTTATAAAAACAGCGAAAAGTTTAAAGCAAAGTGTGATTGATCTAGGGCTTGATTATGCTTCAAGTATGATCCATGATCTTGAACAATCAAAAGAGACACCAAAACTTCAAGAGGACTTTGCAAGACTTCAAGAGTATCTAGCTGATATCACAAAACTCTAAAGACTCTATATTGGGTCTTTGAAGCCCTTGGTTATTGGCTATATAAAGATTTTTAAGCTTTGTGAGTTTTTCAAAGCTTTGAGGAAGAGAGCGTAATTTATTCTCTTCCACATCAAGCTCCAAAAGATTTGAAAGATCGCCTATACACTTTGGTAACTGTTTTAGTTGATTGGCACAGACACTTAAGTGATTGAGATTTTGCAACTTACAAATAGAATCAGGAAGATACTCCAAATTATTATTATCAAGGGTAAGAATTTGGAGATCTTCAAGTTTGCTAATATCAAAATTGAGTCTATTGATATTGTTATCATTAAGATTAAGACGCATCAACATATCATGGGACTCTAGTGATGGAAGATTGACTATGTCGTTTCCTTCAAGTAATAGTGTCTCTAGCTCATCTATTTTGCTAATAGATGGGGGAAGTGTGTGAAAATTGTTGTAAGATAGATCAAGATAATACAGTGACCGCATCGTATCAAACACATCAGGAAGCTCCTCTAAATAATTTGTATCAAGACTCAGATATAAAAGTCTTGAGAGCTTTTTTAGATCGCTACTTAAACTTGTCAGACAATTTGCTGCTATAGTAAATCGAGTAAGCCTAGTTAGTTTGTAAAACTCTTTTGGTAACTGCTTGATTCGGTTTCCATTGAGGTTGAGCACTAAAAGAGATTGAAGCTTTCCTATTTGTGGTGGCAACTCTTGCAAAAGATTATTTTCACACTGTAAAGTTTTAAGCTTTTGAAGATTGCCTATAGATGAGGGAAGTGTTTTGAGGCGATTTCCTGAGATTTTGAGTATTTGTAAATTTTCCAAAGCCCCAATTGACTCAGGGAGTTGCCGTATCTTTTTTTTTGAAAGATCGAGCATAGACAGTTGCTGTAGTTTTTCTGCTTCTAATGGGATCTTTAAGCTAAGATTATTTGTTTTTACCCATCGTATAAAGTCATTGAGCATCATTTACCTTTCATTCATCTGATCAATTAAAAAATCTATCTCATCATAATCCACTTGAAGTGTATCACTATTTTTTGAGAACTCAACCATTTGAAACAAAGCCATCAAAGGTCTTCTACAACAAGTTTTATTGCACCCAGTGACGAGCTTTTTTGCTTTTTTATATGGAAGGTCTGTGTGCAAAAAAATCTCAACAGCTTCTGAGACATTTTTCTCTCCACATTCACAAATAGTTTTTAATGATCTCTCATCCATCAAGTCACCTTAAAAATTCAACTATTTTAAAAAGTCATATTGTGCTTTCATCTCCAAAACAGGCTTCATCGCTTCTTCAATTTGTGTTGATAATCCAGCTAATTTTGTATAATCACTCCAGATAGTATCTTCAACAATATCATGCATCTGCCCTGCTAATTCTGTTACTTTTCTTTTATATCCAGCATATTGCTTTTTGATCTCTTTTTGTTCCTCTGTTAGTGGCATAAAAACTCCTTTTTCATAAAATATTGCAAAAACTATTCCATCAAAAAAAATCTTTTTTTTTAAAAAAGTTACATATTTGTAACTCTATTATGGTATCATATGAGACTATATACATAAATGGAGTAAGAATGTTTTCAAATCTAAGCACAAAAGTTAAATTATCACTGCTTTCATCCGTAGCACTGATATCGTTATTGATTATTGGGATTTTAGGGATAATCAAACTACAACAGGTCAATAAAGGGCTTGAGACTGTCTATCATGATAGAGTGGTTCCCCTAGAACAACTTAAAATCATAGCAGATGAATATGCTATCAATATTGTTGATACAACTCATCAAACAAGAAATGGTAATTTTAATTTTGAGCAGTGTATCTCTAATATAAACACCGCTCAAAAAAATATTAATCAGCAGTGGCAAAAATATATATCTACTACACTAACCCCAAAAGAGGAGCAACTTGCCAATGATGTAAAAAACCTTATGGGTGCAGGAGATGCAATAGCAAATAAAATAAAACAAGCGTGTGAAAATCAAGATATACCTTTAATATCCAAAATCACTATTGAAGAGCTTTATCCTATGATTGATCCTATAGGGGAAAAGGTCTCTGCACTTATAGCTTTACAACTTGATGTAGCAAAAAAAGAGACCCAGCTAGCTCATAATATCTACCAAACAAGTAAAACAATTATTATCATCACTATACTTTTGGCTTTAGCTCTTATTTTAGCTATTGCATTGATGACAATCAATGATATCTCTAAAAAACTTCTTGGTTTTCAGGAAGGTTTATTTTCATTCTTTGCATTTTTAAATCGTGAAAAAGCTGATATACAAACAATAAATATCACCACAGAAGATGAATTTGGAAGTATGGCAAAAGTGGTCAATGAAAATATTCAAAAAACGAAAGAGGATATTCAAAAAGATAGAAAAGTTATTGATGATACGATCAAAGTACTCTTTGAATTTGAGCAAGGTGATCTTTCACAAAGAATCAATACACAAAGTGACAACCCATCACTCAATGAGCTTACAAAACTGTTGAACCATATGGCAAACAATCTTGAAAAAAATATTGATGGTGTTTTAAAAATTTTGAGCGAATATTCAAACAACAACTATATGAATCGAGTAGAGATCAAAGGGATCAAAGAGCATCTGCTTCGACTCTCACAGGGGGTTAATACTTTGGGGGATTCTGTTACAACAATGTTAAGTGAAAATAAAAGCAATGGGTTAAGTCTTGATCAAAGTAGTGATATATTGCTTAAAAATGTAGACAAACTCAATAGAAACTCAAATGAAGCGGCGGCGGCTTTGGAAGAAACGGCAGCAGCTCTTGAGCAGATCACAAGTAATATCACAAGTAACACAAACAATATAGTCCAAATGTCACAACTAGCTTCAAGTGTTACAGATTCAGCCTCAAAAGGGGAAACTCTTGCAAACCAAACAACACAATCTATGAATGAGATAGATGATGAAGTCAATGCGATAAACGAAGCGATTAGTGTGATTGATCAAATAGCATTTCAAACCAATATCTTAAGTCTCAATGCCGCAGTTGAAGCAGCAACTGCAGGGGAAGCTGGAAAAGGGTTTGCTGTAGTTGCCCAAGAGGTACGAAACTTAGCAAGTAGAAGTGCAGAAGCTGCAGGTGAGATTAAAAACCTTGTAGAAAATGCTACGAGTAAAGCAGATCAAGGGAAAAAAATAGCCAATGAGATGATTACAGGATATAGCGATTTAAATGCAAATATTCAGCAAACTATTGAGCTTATAAAAGATGTAGAGATGGCAAGCAAAGAGCAACAACAAGGGATAGAGCAGATCAATGATGCGGTTACAAGCTTGGATCAACAAACGCAACAAAATGCGATGATTGCAAGCCAAACCCACGATGTGGCAGTACAAACAGACACTATCGCAAAGCTTGTAGTCCAAGATGCCAATGCCAAAGAGTTTCCAGGGAAAAATCAAATTAGTGCAAAAATTATAGATCAAAAAGTTCAAAAAAACACAACACCTGATGCACAAACAAATCCTACAAAAAACCCTCCAAAACAGGAGAAAAAAATTGATTCTCAAGCAAAAATCACCCCTATTACTTCAAACTCAAAAGATGAGGATGAATGGACAAGCTTTTAATAGCTTGTCCTAAAATCCATAAATATAATTAAGATCAATATTTGGTTTCTCATTAAGATACATCAAACTAAAATCATCTACAAACTCAAATTTATAAGACCGATAAAGGTCTGTTATCTCTTTGATATTTTTAGGGACAAATGCCACAAGTGTTTTAAGCCCCCTATGATATAAAACCCCTCGAAGAAGTTTTTCTGCATCGCTATAGGCACCTGGTTCTACTATCCATGGGGAGATTTTGACTATGTTTTGATTAAGAGCGTAGGAGTGTTGAAAAGCAAAATCTGTAGAAAAAACTAAAGAGGAAGATTTTATCATACACTTTGTGATATATTCTTTTCTTTTTTCACCAAAACCTTTTGGATCGATATTTTGTATCACACTTATATAGTTTTCATTGGAGATACTTTTAGCAGTTGCATTGGAAAAATTAAATGAAACAGCAGCTCCATTGTGAACTGCTTTTTTAAAATCGGAAAACTTTAAAAAGCCCAGCTTCTCAACGATAGCTTTTTCATTTTGATTGGCTAAAAAAAGGATCGGTTTTGTATCTTCATAAAGATTGTTTAACAATATTTTAAAAAGTCTTTGTATCAATTCTATATCAAGCTCTTTTGTATAATAAAGATTATTGATAAATACACTATTTTCAAAGCGATATGCAGTAACAATAGCTAAAAGCTCATTTTTTTCGTACACACCAAAACTTAAGCTTTGATCCTCTTCCACTGTTTTTATGATAAGGTTTTTATCCAAAGTCAGTTTATTTGACAATCCTTCAAGATCATCATAAAAACTTTTTTTTCGTATCCATCCTACGAACATAGATACAATTCCTTTAGCTCCAAAGGATCAAGCACTTTTTTTCTTTGGGTGACGATCTGCCGTACTTTTGGCAATAACGCCTCGATCTTCTGCTTTTGTGGAGTGATCCCTATAGCTTGCAGATGATATAAAAGTGTGGCACTTCCACTATGCTTTCCAATTGGAAAATAGCGATGGAGCCCCACCACTTTTGGATCAAACGCTTCATAGGCATTTTTACTTTTTATCATCCCATTGACATGAATCCCTGATTCGTGTGAAAAGATATGTTTCCCTATGATTGGTGTGTTGTGATCTATTTTTCTATTGGCTGCTTTACAGACTGTTTTTACAAGTTTTTTGAGCTTTTTAGAGTCAATTGATCTTGGCTCATTAAACTGATGGGCAAGGCTCATAAGCACCTGTTCAAAAGAGGCATTTCCAGCTCTCTCCCCTAGCCCTACAACTGTGGTATTTGCCGACTTTGCTCCAGCTTCAATCCCTGCTATAGAGTTTGCCGTTGCCATCCCAAAATCATTGTGGGTATGCATCTCAATATCGAGCAACTCTAAAGAGCTAAGGTAAGAGATATTCTCATAGGTTTTATGAGGGGTCAATACTCCTACCGTATCACAGTACCTAAATCTATCTGCTCCAAGAGTTTTCCCAAAGCTCATAATCTCTTTTAAAAGTTCATTATCAGCCCTA
>JAGYNS010000070.1 GCA_018399655.1 Campylobacterales bacterium | reverse complement strand
TTTAATAGTCTCTCTATAGGCAACTTGTGGAGCACCAACTTCTGCTTCTACATTAAATTCTCTTTTCATTCTATCGACAAGAATCTCTAAGTGAAGCTCACCCATACCAGAGATAATAGTTTGACCAGACTCTTCATCAGATGCAACTCTAAATGATGGATCTTCTTGAGCTAGTTTTCCTAAAGCGATACCCATTTTTTCTTGGTCTGCTTTTGTTTTTGGCTCAACTGCAACAGAGATAACTGGCTCTGGAAATTCCATTCGCTCTAGGATAACTGGATCTTTATCTGATGCTAGTGTATCACCTGTAATTGTATCTTTCAAACCAACAACAGCTCCTATCTCACCAGCATACAGTTGAGATACCTCTTCTCTATTATTCGCGTGCATTTTAAGAAGTCGCCCGATTCTCTCTTTTTTCATTTTTGTAGAGTTCATTACATATGTTCCTGACTCTAGTTGTCCTCTATAAACTCTTGCAAATGTAAGTTGTCCAACAAATGGGTCAGTCATAATTTTAAATGCAAGTGCAGCTACTTCACCCTCATCAGTTGAAGGAACGATTACATCTTCACCATCTTGAGTTTCCCCTCGAATATCTGCAACCTCAGTTGGAGCTGGAAGATACATAGCAACCGCATCAAGAAGTGTTTGTACCCCTTTATTTTTAAACGCAGTTCCACAAGTCATAGGTGTAATAGACATATTTAAACAAGCAGCTTTTAATCCTGCAGTGATCTCCTCTTCTGTAAGATCACCCTCTTCAAAATACTTCTCCATCATCTCTTCAGAAGACTCAGCTGCTGCTTCAACCATCTTCTCTCTATATTCATTAGCCATATCAACTAAATCTTCTGGAATCTCTTCTACATGGTAGTTTGAACCCATTGCAGCATCTTCATCCCAAACGATAGCTTTCATTTGAACCAGATCAACCACCCCTTGGAAGTTCTCTTCAGCTCCAATTGGTATTTGAATAGGTACTGGATTTGCTTTAAGTCTCTCTGCAACTTGTTTTTCTACTGAAAAGAAGTCAGCTCCCGTTCTATCCATTTTATTTACGAAAATCATTCGTGGAACTTTATATTTGTTGGCTTGTCTCCAAACAGTTTCAGACTGAGGTTGTACCCCACCAACTGAACAGAATACCGCAACAGCTCCATCTAGTACCCTCATAGATCTTTCAACTTCAATAGTAAAGTCAACATGGCCTGGAGTATCGATGATGTTGATTTGTAGTTGATCATTTGTTTTTGGGTGTGGCCAGTGACAAGTTGTCGCAGCACTTGTAATGGTGATCCCTCTTTCTTGCTCTTGCTCCATCCAGTCCATAGTTGCAGCACCTTCATGAACCTCACCAATTTTATGTGAAACCCCTGTGTAGAACAAAATTCTTTCTGTTGTTGTAGTTTTTCCCGCATCGATATGTGCAGCAATACCAATATTTCTTACTCTGTTAAGTGGTGTTTTTCTTGCCATCTTGTAGTATTTCCTTTTTTTAAGTAGATTTTTAAAATTTTGTGATTATATCTAAATTAAGATAAAAAAAAAGGGTGGCAAATGCACCCTTTTTTAAAACATCGATAGAATATTAAAATGATGCGATATATTTTACCATCTATAGTGAGCAAAAGCTTTATTTGCTTCAGCCATTCTATGCATATCTTCTTTCTTTTTAAAAGAGTTTCCTCTTTCATTTGCAGCTTCAAAAAGCTCATTTGCAAGTCTTTCTACTGCTGTTCTTTCATTTCTTTTTCTTGACATCTCTGTAAGCCATCTTAAAGCTAGTGTTTGTCGTCGTACTGCTCGTACTTCAACAGGAACTTGGTAAGTTGCCCCACCAACTCTTCTTGATTTTACCTCTAAAAGTGGTTTTACATTTTCAATTGCTCTTTCAAAAACCTCAATTCCTGACTCTTCACCTCTATTGTCAAGGTTTGCGATTGCACCATACATAATTTTTTGAGCAACACTTTTTTTCCCATCTAACATAATAGCATTGATAAATTTTGTTACAACCTTACTATTATAAATAGGATCAGCCATAATTTCTCTAACTGGAGCTTTTCTTCTTCTCATTGTCTAATCCTTTATTTATTTTTTAGGTTTTTTTGTACCATATTTTGATCTACCAACAGTTCTGTTAGCAACACCAGCAGTGTCAAGTGCACCCCTTACGATATGGTATTTTACCCCTGGTAAATCTTTTGTTCTACCACCTCGTACAAGTACGATTGAGTGCTCTTGAAGGTTGTGACCCTCTCCACCAATATATGAAATAACTTCAAATCCAGTTGTAAGTCTTACTTTTGCAACTTTTCTTAATGCTGAGTTTGGTTTTTTAGGAGTTGTTGTATAAACTCTTGTACATACACCTCTTCTTTGAGGACAGCTAGCTAGCGCAGGTGATTTTGATTTTTCAATCACTTTTTTACGCTCTTTTCTAATCAATTGATTAATAGTAGGCATTGTTTTCCTTTGTATAATTTGGTTTGAACAGGTTAAGCTCTGTTCAGGCTTCTCTTTACGAAGTGGCAAATACCACTTCAATACTACCTAATCTCGAAAGGATATTGTAATATATATTCGAAAAAAGTTTGAAATAATACTAAAATAAAGCTTAAAATAAGTTTATTCTGTTTCAGCAACCTCTTTTACAGGAACTCCCATCGATTCTAAGATTTTTTGTTCAATCTCTTTGGCTATATCTGGATTGTCACTTAAAAACTGTTTTGCGTTTTCTTTCCCTTGACCTATTTTTGCGTCATTGTAGCTAAACCAAGCTCCCGCTTTATCAATAATATCCATCTTCACTCCATAATCTACAAGTTCTCCCATTTTGGAAATCCCTGTACCAAACATAATATCAAACTCTACAGTTTTAAATGGGGGTGCGACTTTATTTTTTACCACTTTGACTTTTGTTCTATTTCCTATAACCTCTTCCGCTTGTTTCAGTGATGCTATTCTTCTTATATCAAGTCGTACTGAACAGTAAAATTTCAGAGCATTTCCCCCTGTGGTAGTTTCTGGACTTCCATACCCAGTCATCCCTATTTTCATACGAATTTGGTTGATAAATATCACTGTAGTGTTCATTTTATGCAAAATACCAGTGATTTTTCGCAACGCTTTAGACATCAATCTTGCTTGAACCCCCACTTGCTGATCATCCATATCTCCATCAATCTCAACTTTTGGAGTCAATGCTGCAACAGAATCCACCACCACAAGATCAACCGCACCACTTCGAATCACTGTTTCAAGTATCTCCAAAGCTTGTTCCCCAAAGTCTGGCTGTGAAACCAAAAGATTATCGGTATCTACTCCTAGATTTTTTGCATATCCTACATCTAGTGCATGTTCTGCATCGATAAATGCACATATCCCTCCAGCTTTTTGACACTCTGCAATAGCATGAAGGGTAAGTGTAGTTTTCCCTGAGCTTTCAGGTCCATAGATCTCTATGACTCTCCCTTTGGGTAATCCACCAACACCTAAAGCCAAATCCAATCCTAATGAACCCGTAGATATCGCTTCTACTGGTACTACCTCTTTGTCTCCTAGTCGTATTAAAGCTCCTTTTCCAAAAGCTTTGTCCATCTGTTTTATCGCTAAATCAAGTGCATTTTTTTGCTGATCATTCATTTTTTATCCTTCGTTTTTATTCAATATGTGCAATGATACCATTTTTTTCTATAGAGTTGAAAAAATATTGCAAATTGCCATCTTTTTGATACTTCTTCAATTTTTAAGTAAATGTAGGGTACCATAATTCGTTAAAAAAATTTATTAAAGGAAAGTTTACAATGGTATATATTGATAATATTTTTGCCGATGAAGTGATGGATAGTAGAGGGAACCCTACAGTAAGAGCAACAGTTTATTTAAGTGATGGTACAAAGCAAAGTGCTATAGTACCAAGTGGAGCTAGTACAGGGAAAAGGGAGGCTTTAGAGCTTCGTGATGGCGATGATAGATATATGGGAAAAGGGGTACAAAAAGCTGTAGCAAATGTAAATGATACTATAGCAAACGAGCTTATTGGTCTAAGCCCATTCAATCAAGCAGAAGTGGATGCAACAATGAAAGATATAGACGGAACTCCTAATTATGGAAACTTAGGAGCAAATGCAGTACTTGGTGTATCTATGGCAGTAGCAAGAGCCGCTGCTGCTAGTCTTAAAATGCCATTGTATAGATATTTAGGTGGAGCAAATGCGATGACTATGCCAGTTCCTATGTTAAATATCATCAATGGAGGAGAGCATGCGAACAACTCTGTTGATTTTCAAGAGTATATGGTTATGCCAGTTGGATTTGATAACTTTAATGATGGATTAAGAGCAAGTGCTGAAGTATATCATCACCTTAAAAAAATCATTGATGGGATGGGTGAGTCTACGGCAGTTGGAGATGAGGGTGGTTTTGCTCCAAATCTCAAATCAAATGAAGAGCCTATACAAGTGATTATGGAAGCGATTGAAAAAGCGGGATATAAACCAGGTGAGCAGATATGTATCGCTATGGATGTTGCAGCATCAGAGCTTATAAATGATGCTGGAAAATATCATTTAAAATCTGAAAATAAAGAGCTTAGTTCTGAAGAGTTAGTCGCTTATTATGAAAATCTTTGTAATAAGTATCCAATAGTATCTATTGAAGATGGTTTAAGTGAAGATGACTGGGATGGATGGAAAATCTTAACTGAAAAGTTAGGAGATAAAGTACAACTAGTAGGGGATGATCTTTTTGTAACCAATGCAAATATCTTAAACGAGGGGATCCAAAAAAGTATAGCAAACTCAATTTTGATCAAGCCAAACCAAATTGGATCTGTAAGTGAAACGATGCTTACCATTAGACTGGCACAAAATAACTACAATTGCGTGATGTCACACAGAAGTGGAAATCTCTGAAAGATGCGTTTATCGCTGATTTTATGTTGCATTAAATTGTGGTCAAATTAAAACAGGAAGTACCGCAAAAAGTGATAAATTGCAAAATACAATAGACTTTTAGAGATTGGTGCAGAGATTGGATATATGAGTGAGTATTTAGGAAACAACCTTTTAACAAAAGTAAAAATATAGAGATGGCAAATCTTAATAAAAGTTTTATTCTTATATCAACTTTTGATTCTATTTACATTTTTATTTAACTATTATATGTGAATTTACTTTTTTTTATGGAAAAAATTCTTATGAAGTTTACTCAAATTTAGAATAGAAAAATAAAAATTGCAAAGAATATAAAAATGTTACAATACGAATGCGATGTTGCAAAAAACAATATTTGAACTTAAGAACTTGGAGCCTGAACAATTATGAAAAAATTACTACTATTGGTACTCACTGTAGCCTTAGCGATGGATTTGTCTGCGAAGAATGAATCCCTTTGAACCAGCCGATACTTTTTGAACGAAAGCAAAAGGTATTTAAAAAATAGACAACTCGCACAACAAAGGAAGCACTTCAAAGGGAAGAGGAACAAAAACTCTTAAGACAACAAACACAACAAGAGGCAGAACTCTTAAAGAGCAAGAGAAACAAAGCAAAACTAATAGCAGCTCAAAAGCAGCACAAACGATAAGGTAGTAGAGAAGCCAAAACCTCAAGGGTTGTCAAAAAAGATATTCATAAGATTTTGCCTTTTGTCCGTCTAGAGGTTTTTTCAGACCATATAGAGATATTTGTAGATAAACAGTACAAGCTTATCAATCAAGATATTTTGGAAGAGCAAAAAAGTTTTTGTTTGATTTAGTGCAACAGAGAGTTTTTATACCGTACGAAAAGTTTTACAACACAAGATTTTAAATCATTTTGCAGTGGGAACCATTTGGATAAAAAGTTTTTCCGTATAGTGGTTGATCTTACACAAAATGTTACAAACTACAATGAGGTGATTGACAATACAACAAATACCATTAAAATTTCAAAGATGAAATAGGAAAACTCTCAAAAAAACTTAGAGCTTTTTTTCCCTCTATTTTATTGATCATCTAATCGCAATCATACATAAAATCACTTCAAATATTGCACTTAAGATAAAAGCATAGTAATGGAATTAGCTATGCTTTGGTTTTGAAAGCAAGTGTTGCTGGCAATGAGTAAATGGAAGGCATAGAGTGTGAAAGTGCTAAAGGATGAGTTTTTTGTGCCCCTAAATCTTTAAGAAATACCATAGAGCTAGCAACTCTTATGAAGATCATAAATCCAGTGATCATCAGTGCCGTTTGTATAAGCTTCTCCATAAAAATAGATTCAAGATTAAAAGAGCTTCCTATCCAAATAAAAAATATAGGAACTAACCACCCAAATCCAAAATGTTCTAGCTTGCTAGGGAGGAGTTTGTTGTGTTCAAAAAATGTTTTGATAAAAACACCTGCCATAAACGCTCCTAAAGCCACCTCGAGATGGAGATGGATCATCGCTGCAACCATAAGGAAAAATATCCCCATAGAGACTCTTATATCTTGCTCTTGGGAATCATTTTGTGGCATAAGATAATCTTTTAAAGAGGGCTTCCACCAAATAAGATTGTGAAAAAAGTAATAAAAAACAACCATAATAACAAATACTATACTAAGCTTAATTAAAGTGCTGTAAAACTCAGTACCCAAACCAAACTCTAATCCAGCACTCACAGCTGTTAAAACAATAATAGCGATAATTTCACCTATAAGACCAATAGTAATAGCAAGGTTGATCCAAGGAAGGTTTCCATACTCTTTTTTAAGTGCTGCAAGTAATCCAATAGAGATCAATGGCATAGTAACAATAAAAATTTTAGACAAATCAAAAGCGAAACTTATAATGATCGCTAAAACATACAGCATAAGTGAGTAGACAACCCCTTTTTTCAATATGGTTGGGGAGACCTTGAAAAGTTGTTTAAGATCTACTTCTAGTCCTGCTAAAAACATCAAATATAAAAATCCCAACTCTGCTACAAGCTCAAATGTATGATTAGAACTTATAAATCCAATATAAGCTGCAACTGAGCCTAAAAAGATCTCAATAGGAATGACAGGTACTTTGATCAATTTTGAGATCAAAGGGGAGGAGAAAATAATAGTAGAGATAGTTATAATGAGTATAATTTCGTCTGACACACTCTCTCCTTATTGGGTACAGCTACGAGCGATTGTATACCCTAGCTTTTCAATTTGTTCAATTTGCTCTTGTGCACTATCCCCTAAAGTAGTAAGATAGTCTCCTATAACTATAGAGTTTGCACCATATTCAAAAATAGAGTGTTTCTCCTCTTTGAACATTAACTCTCTTCCTCCAGCTACCATAATTTTATGGGCATTTGGAATCATCTTTCTTGTAAGCTTTACAAGCTCAAATGCTTCATCTTTTGTAAGAGGGTTCGAGGTAATAGGTAAAGCACTATTTGGATGAAAAAAATTAATTGGAACATTCATAGGATCAAGTGAGGCGATAGATTCAAGCATAGAGATTCTATCTTGATCAGTTTCCCCTAGACCAAAAATCCCCCCACACACAAGCTTGAGATCTGCTTTGTGAACATTTTCACAAGTGGTATATCGCTCCTTCCAGCTATGGGTTGTAACAATTTTTGGATAAAACTCTTGTGAAGTTTCAAGGTTGTGATTGTAGTTGTCAACTCCTGCTTTTTTTAACTCTTTGAGTTGTTCTAGGGTTGCAGTTCCATTGCAAGCAATGATTTTCAGACCCAATTCAAGTTTT
>JAGYNS010000007.1 GCA_018399655.1 Campylobacterales bacterium | reverse complement strand
GGCAAGTTGACCTCGCCCAGCGCAAAGAACTTCACCGAGGAACTGTTGGCCGAAATCGCCCAAGAAATGTCGGCCCACCCCGGCGACTTGCTGCTTTTCGTGGCCGATAAGTGGAGTTTTGATATCCAAAAGCTCTTCATCAAACTTTTCAACAATCTCCCCAATGCCTGTGACATTGGCACTTGTATACTCATAGATAAAAAAAGGGACATCTGCTCCTATTTTTAATCCAATTTTTGCCAAGGAGTCTTTTGAAAGTCCAAGGTTGCAAAACTGATTGATCATCAAAAGTAAAGTTGCAGCATTGCTGCTTCCACCACCAAGTCCAGCAAACTCAGGGATATTTTTCTTTACTACTACTTTATAATTTTTAAATAGCTCTTCCACTTTTTTATCCAACTTTGATAACTCTAAAAAAGCTTTATACAGAGTGTTTTTTTCTAGGTCACACCCAAACTTCCCCTCTAAAGTAAAGTGTGAAAACTCTCCAGGGATAAAACTAATAGTATCATATAAGCTCTCAACTCTCATAAAGCGAGAAACTATCTCATGATATTGATCTCTTTTTCCAGCTATTTTTAAAAAAATATTCACTTTTGCATAGGATTTTTTACAATAACTATTATCCATCAAGCATCACCTTATTTAAAATATATTTCACTTTTTGATCTTCTATCTCAATAACAGCTAAAAAGGTATCCTTGTGCTCGTCACTCCCTTTGGGAAATACTACAAGATACTCCCCATCATCTTTTATCTCAAAATACTCTATATCAAGTTTTTTACCCAATTCAAACCACTGCTGTGAACCTGTATAAATATTGTGTGGAAGGTCGATAAACGGTACTGGATCAAGGGCTTTTTCACTATCAAAATAAAACTCCCCCTCATGGAGTCTTTCAAGATAAGATAAAGTCCCCACCGCTTCTAATCTTTTTAAAAGAATTTGAGCAATACTTCTTATGTAGCTTCCCTCACTTACACTAATATCAAAAGTGATAAAAGGATGATTATACCCTATAAACTTCACATCAAAAACCTCTGAGGTGATCTTATTCATCTCAAACTCTTCTCCTGCTCGTGCAAGATCATAAGCCCTTTGTCCATCTATTTTTTTAGCACTATATTTTGGTGGCAGATACTCTAAAGTTCCCACTAAACTTTGCAACTGCTCTTGAATCTTTTTTTCACTGAGCTCTTCACACTTAGTATTTAACACTTCTATATTTTCTATATCCAAAGAATCACTTTCAGCTCCTAAAAAAATAGTGGTTCGATAGGATTTTGGTGTTTTTTTAAGATATCGAAATAGCTTTGAGTATTGCCCAAAAGCTACGATCAAACAGCCACAAGCAAATGGATCGAGTGTCCCACTAAAGCCCGCTTTTTTTACTTTGTATTTTCGCTTAATTTTGCGAAGATAAAAGTTTGAGCTTATAAATATTGGTTTATTGACTACAAATAATCGATTCAACTAATCTTTTCCACAAAAGAGGAGAGGATATCTCTTTTATTGCCACCAAAATTGATCTTGAGTTTGAGATCTTTCCCCGCTTTTTGAACACTTATGACTCGTCCCATCCCAAATATTTTGTGTTTGACAAGATCATCTTTTTTAAAGGCATCATTTTTCTCTATAGTGAGACTCCCTTTGATCAGATCAGACTCTGTTAAAAATCGACTCTTTGTAAGTTGAGCTCGACGCCCTTTATAAAATCGACTGTGGACAAAACTAAGGGTAAGGTTGTCTTTGGCTCTAGTAAGGGCTACATACCCAAGACGCCTCTCCTCTTCTATATCACTTCCATCTCCAACAATTGGGAAAAATCCCTCCTCAAGACCAATAACAAAAAGATGCTTGAACTCTAATCCCTTACTTGCATGGATACTCATCAAAGAGATATACTCATCATTGATCCCATCTTGAGCACTCTCTAGGGAGATCTCATTTAAGAAATCTTCTAAACTTAAATCTGGATTTGTCATAAAAAAATCTCGCAAATACCCATAAAATTCATCAATATTTGCATGCCTATCATCTGTATCAATGAGCTTATCGTAGGTTGATTTAAAGTCAAAAGTTTCTTCAAAAAGATCGATAAATCGCATCTTTGCTTCTTGTAAAACATCTTGAAGATCCTCCACACTTGCCATAAATACTTTCAGCGTTCGGCTATTTTTTTTCCCAACTAGCTGTGAGAGTTGTTCTGGGGTATACTCTTTGATAATTTGGAAAATAGATTTAGCCTCTTTGAGTGATTCCATCTCAAGCTTATCAATGGTAGTTTTCCCAATTCCCCTTTTAGGTTTATTGACAATCCTTTTAATGGAAAAATTATCATTTGAGTTGGTGATCACCCGAAAATAGGCGATAAGATCTTTGATCTCTGCTCGTTCGTAAAATTTGATCCCACCTACAAGTTTGTATTTGATATTTCCTCGTACAAGTCCCTCTTCCAATGCTCTACTTAAAGCATTGACTCGAAAAAGTATCGCTATATCTTGTGCGGATTCTCCACTTTCAACAAGTTTTTTAATATCATCAACTATTTTTCTTGTCTCCTCATTTTCATCCCCAGACTCATACAGCTTAACACTGCTCCCTTCACCTCTTGTGGCTACTAGTTTTTTTCCCAATCTATCACGATTGTGTTCAATCAAAGAGTTTGCATGAAAAAGGATCTTTGTGGTTGAGCGATAGTTCTCCTCAAGCTTTATAGTGAGTGCATTTTCAAAGGTTTCACCAAAGGTCAAAATATTTTTAATCGTAGCCCCTCTCCAACCATAAATAGACTGATCATCATCCCCTACCACACACAAATTATTGTGATTGGTACAAAGTTTTTTTAAAAGCTTATACTGAAGCTCATTGGTATCTTGATACTCATCTACCATAATATATTGGTAGCGTTGACTTGTGGCTATTGCAAGATCTTCATTTTGTTCTAGAATTTGATAAGTGAGCAACAGAAGATCATCAAAATCCACTAAATTGTTTTGTGCGATATAGTTTTCATATTTTTCATACACATCAGCAATTTTCATATGGTATTTATCTTGAGCTGAAGCTTTTACCTCTTCGATACTCATGGTTGAATTTTTATACTTTGAAACTTCAGAAGCCAATACAGAGGTGGTGATATCTTTATCGATTGTTTTTAAGATTTTCTTTTTATCATCACTATCTATGATCACAAAGTTGTTTTTACGCCCTAGTTTATCTATATGAAATTTTAAAAAAAGCAATCCAAACTTATGGAAAGTACATAGCAGTGGAGGATAATTGATATTATCTAAAAGTGCATACGCTCGCTCTCTCATCTCTGTAGCTGCTTTATTGGTAAAAGTAAGGGTTAAAATCGACGCAGGATCTATCCCTATAGAGATAAGATATGCCAAACGGGTTGTGATCGTTTTTGTTTTACCACTTCCAGCTCCTGCTAAAATCAACAATGGTCCATCTATATGCTGTGCAGCTACTTTTTGTGAGTCGTTTAATCCTGTTAACATTGTAAATCTTTCCTCCAGGGCACCTTCAATATAATCTCTCTATTATAACATTTTATCCTAAAAACAACATTTTTCAATATTTTCCATTAGTTTTAGTAATACTTAATTTTTATTTATATTATGTTATGTTATCATTGTTATTATCAAAACTTAAAAAGGAAATCTACATATGTTATCTGACTTTACAAAACTCAATACATTTTTAACTGTAGTGAAAGAAAAATCATTTTCAAAAGCTTCTGCGAAACTGGGTATTTCTCAACCAGCTGTTACACAACAAATGAGATATTTGGAAAATTATCTTGATGCCCCTATCGTTGATCGAAAGAAAAATGGGATTCGATTGACAAAAGAGGGGGAAAAGCTTTATGCTATCGCTCAAAAAATTGAAAAAGTGATCGCCAATAGCGAAAAAGAGCTTCTAAAAATAATCGATAAAGATATCACTTTTGTTTTTGGGGCTTCTAATGCTATAGGGAACTATATTTTACCTACATTTTTAAATGATATCAAACAAAAAATTGATAATGATGTAAGTGTAACTGTATCACTAAGTGCCGAAGCGATAGAGAAACTTAAAGATAAAAAGATAGATATGGCACTTATAGAGTCACCTATTTTTGAAGATGGTGTTATTTATAGAGAGTGGATAGAAGATGAGATTGTGATATTTTCAAATCAAAGACTTCCTAGAAGAGTAAAAGATGAGGATTTGCAGTCTTACAAATGGGTATGTAGAGATCCTAACTCTCACACAAGAGGGGTTTTTAAAGAGGCTTTAGAGCAAGTAGGTTTTCAAGACTGTGATACATTCAATATTGTAAGTGAAGCCTCTTCCCCTACAGCTATTGTGCAAACAATTTTACACTCAGATAAAAATGACACTCCAACTTGCTCAATTGTATCATCTCATGTTATCTCTAACTTTGTAGATCAAGGAGTTTTATATGAAGCAAGACTGCCTGATGTAAAAATGAAAAGAAAACTTTACCTTGCATATTTAAAAGAGCGAAAGCATGATGCTTTTATAGAAACAGTGATTAGTTACCTTATGGGGATCAAAAAATAAATTTTTTGACCTTTTAGCGAGCATATCCTGTTGCTCGCAACTCTCTTATGACACTTACTTTAATCTCCCCTGGATATTGTACCTTCTCCTCTATCTCTTTAGCTATCTCTGTTGCCATTAAAACAGATTCATCATCATTGACTAGCTGTGCATTTGCAATGACCCGTATCTCTCGCCCTGCATTTATTGCATAGGCACTGACAACTCCCACTTTTGATGTGGCAATAGCTTCGATCTCTTCAACTCTTCGTAAAAAGCTTTCAAGTACCTCTCTTCTAGCTCCTGGTCTTGCTGCACTTAAAGCATCTGCTGCACACACCGCAGCGCTTTCTATAGTTGTAGCCTCTTCATGTCCATGGTGAGCGTAGATTGCATTGATAACCTCTTCAGGCTCCCCTAGCTTTTTACAAAGATCCGCTCCTATATCCACATGGCTGCCTGGCATATCATGGGTAAGTGCTTTTCCAATATCGTGTAAAAGCCCTGCTCTTCTAGCTTTTATAGTATCTCCCCCAAGCTGAGCGGCAATGAGTCCAGCTAAGTTTGCCACTTCTAAAGTATGCGCTAGTGCATTTTGTCCATAACTGGCTCTATATCGCAATTTTCCCACAAGGTGCACGAGATCTTTATGCATATCAGTTATTCCCAATGCTAAAATGGTATCTTCACCCTCTTTGGTGATATTTTTATCAAATTCATTTTTGACACTATTGTACACCTCTTCAATTCGTGCGGGGTGGATTCTTCCATCTCTTAAAAGCTCCTCAATCGTTCTTGTAGAGATGGCTCTTCGGTAAAGGTTAAAACTACTTATTGTAATGGTGTTTGGGATATCTCCTATAATGATATCTACCCCTAAACAAAACTCTAAAGCTTTGATATTTCGCCCCTCTTTTCCTATAATTTTCCCTTTTGCTTCCTCATCTGGAAGTGGAATATTATTGATAAGTCGCTCAGCGGCAAACTCACCTGCAAATCGTGTCACCGCATGGGATAAAATATTGTTAATCTCTTTTTGTGTATTTTCCTTCGCTAGTTTATACTCTTTTCGAAACATAGACGCGATAATAGCTCTTTGCTCCTGCTTAGTTTGATCTATCATAAGATCAACTGCCTCTTTTTGGGTCAGTCCACTTGCGTTTTCAAGTACTTTGGAAACTTTTTTTACTTTTTGCTCATAGAGTTTTTTTTGTGATTCTAAACCTTGCTGTAAAGCTTCAATTTCACTTTTTCGATTTTGAATTATCTGCTTATCTTTATTGATTTTGTGGAGTTCATCTTCTATTAACGCTTCTAGTTCTAGCTCCCTTTTATCAAGCTTTTTTTGCAATCTTCTGTACTCTTTATCAAAATCTTGTTTTGCTTTTGCTTTTGCTTCATGAAGTAAAGTATTTGCTTCATGCTCTATCACTTTTGCTTTTGCTTTTGCCTGTTCTATGTAGATATCAAATTTGGCACTATTGAGTTTATTAGCGATAATAAAACTGACAATAGCAACCGCTATAACTATCACAGAAACTATAATAACTGTTTCCATTTTTAAACCTTATGATGTAATTATATAATCTGGCTTAATATCGTGAGATGCTGTAATAATAGCTTTACTATAACAAAGTTTCCGCTGTACAAAGAGTGTTATAGGTTTTGTGTGAAGATTTTCATAAAATCTATCATACATCCCCGCTCCAAAACCTATCCTACGATATGTGGAATCGATCCCAACAATAGGAACAACCATCATATCTAAATGAACTTTTTTCATAGAAAACTTTGGTTGTTTTATATTCAACTTCCCTTTTTTTAAAGGAAGCCTATATGGAACTGCTATAAAACTTTTTCCCTGGATATAAGGGACAAATATATTTTTCTTTTGCTTTCGTAAAACTTTTATTAAGGGGTGTATATCTACCTCCATTGGTAAAGGGATATACACCAATATATTTTTTGCATTATGAAACTGTATAATATCTAAAATTCTACTGCAAATAAATTTATCTTTTTTTATTGTTGAAACAGAGCTAAAAAACTTCAATCTATTAAAACAAAATTTCCGAAAGTTCTCTTTCGTACTATAATCAGTTTTGATTTTCATTTTTGTCAGGAGCTATTGGGCTTTATTGAGCTATTTATTGTTTGCTTTATTGGGTTCTTATATTGGTGTACTACCATCGCACCCTATAGCTTATATATTACTATTGTGATTGGATTTCTACCTTTTAATAGGTTTGATTTTGCATCAATTTATCTCAATGAAACACAACAATGAATCAATTAAAAATGAGATTTTACAAACAAAAATAAAAGCATTAGAAATGAACCTTAATCCCCATTTTTTATTTAATGCATTAAACTCAATGAGTGAATTAGTCTATCTTGGACCCAGCTAAAGCCGAAACCTCTATTTTAAATCTCTCAAATTTTAAGAAATGCGATAAAAAACCGATAGTTTAATCTCCATAGAGGAAGAGCTTGATATGGTAAAAAACTATATACAAATAGAAAATATCTGATTTGCAGATAAGATAAAACTTACCATAAAGGGCCATGCGAAAAACAGCACTAAAATACCAAAATTTCATTCAACTTTTAGTAGAAAATGGGATAAAACACGGGTTTTTAGGAAAGAATTACATATAGATATAGTGGTTCATCCCCACTGTATAGTGGTTACCAATGATGGAGAGAAAATACAAAATTTGAACTTGGTACGGGGCTTTCAAACCTATCAAAAGATTAGAGTTTTTAAAAGTGGAACTTTAGAGTTTCTAGATACACCCAATACAATTTTCAAAATAAATATGGGAGAAAAATGAAAATATTAATAGTTGATGATGAAACCTTAGCAACAAGTAGACTTCAAAGGATTTTAAATGAGTTAGGATATGAAGATATCACCGCTTTTAATGATCCTCTTGAGGTGGTAAAAATATTGTAAAACCAAATATGATGTGGTATTTTAGATATACAAATGCCACAAATCACAGGGCTAGAGCTTGGGTAAATATGATACTGGATATAGAACCTAGCACTTTTATTATATTTCAAACCGCTTATGAGCAGTTTGCTATTGAAGCTTTAAAATGGGTGGAATTGACTATATTCTCAAACCAACAAGAAAAGAATCTATCGTAAGTAGCTTAGAAAAAGTGAAAAATATTTGCCTATTTTACCAAATAGCAATAAAATAATTGGAAAAGTGGAAACAAAATATATCTTATTGATATTGATCAAATATATTATATCAAAGCGGATTTGTATGAGAGATTATTGTGAAAATAGACTCAGCAAGTGTTTATGTTAGAAAAAAATAGGAGATCTTGAAGCTATTTTGAAAATAAGAATTTTTTAGAGTACATAGATCCTATATTGTCAATGTTGACAAAATAAAATCGATGCAAAGTGTTGAAGAATCAAAACTTGAGATACTATTTCATGGAATAGATGAGATAGTCACTAGCTCTAAAGATGGGGCAAAAAGAGTTTAGAGGAATATTTAGACAGGCGAACCTTTGAAAAGATTTATCTCATAAAACAACATAAATAGAATACAAACCCACCAAACGGAATGATATAATTGTTTTAAATAGCGTAAAGGGGTTTTATGAAAGTAGTTTTAAGTATAGCAGGAAGTGATTGTAGTGGTGGAGCTGGTATCCAAGCTGATTTGAAAACATTTGAAGCATTTGGGGTTTTTGGGGCATCAGTTTTGACCGTGTTCTCACTGCTCAAAATACCAAAGGGGTTATCGCAATATCTGAGATAAAACTAGCTTTCATCAAAGCACAGCTTTGTGCTATTTTTGATGATTACCCTGTGGGTGTTATAAAATTGGTATGCTTTATTCTAATGAGATTATTAATACCGTAAGGGAGTTTATCAAAGATTGATATCCCTATTGTATTTGATCCTGTATTTATCTCAAAATCTGAAGCAAACTTCTAAGTGATGATGCCATAACCAATATGAAATCTCTTCCTTATGTGACAGTTATCACCCCAAATTCACATTGAAGCAAAAAACTTTTGGGTATCAGTTAGATTCTAGTGAAACTTTTAGATGAGATTATCCATCTACTAAACGCGGTGGTTATTAAAAATCAAATCCAATACATCAATGATCACCAAATGAAGTGTTGATACTCTTTACTTCAAAAAGAGAGCTTTGTTTTTGATACCCCTTATTTACAAAGTGACAATACCCATGGTACAGGTTGTAGTTATAGCAGTGCATTGAGGCAAACTTAGCTCCTTTGGGGGAAAACTTCTTTTAAAAGAGTTCTATTAAACTAGCCAAAAAATTTGTCTATTTGGGTATTAAAAAATGCTCCTAATTTAGGAGAAGGAAAATACCCAATTGCTCACAAAATAGGAGGTAATATGTCATATCAAGGAAAAACTAAACGGTATTTATATCATAACTGATGACCAACTCACCCCTTTAGATACAATTTTGTACAAATAGAAAAGGCACTTCTCAAGGGGGAGCGACCATAGTGCAACTAAGAGACAAACCAATAGTGATGCGGATGATAAATCGCTAGCTTTAGAGATACAAGAGTCATGTAAAAAATACCACATTCGTTGTTTCTCTTAAATGATAAAGTAGATATCGCTATAGAGTGTGGTTTTGATGGATTTCATATTAAAAAGCATTATGAACAGTTTTTAGATATACGAAAACTTCAAAGGGGTTCTCTGGTCCTCAGTTATGGGGATATTCAAAAGCGAAATATTTTCAAACCCTTGGGGCTGATTATGTTGCTTTTGGTTCATTCTTCAGCTCCCTACCAAACCTAATTCAGAGATAATTTGAAGTTTTGGAAGAGGCAAAACAACTCCATATCCCAGTTTGTGCGATTGGTGGGATAAACTACAAAAATGTCACTAAAGTGATAGAAAAAAATCCAGATATGATCGCTGTAATTAGTGATATTTGGAAACAGTGAGGATATTACTTCAAAAAAGTAAAAAGTTATTTAATATCTTAAAAAAATTTACCAATAAACAAAAAAACAATACAAAATATCTTTATTTTTTTATACACTTTATTAAAATAAAAGGATAAAAATGGGCAACAATAAAAATAGCACTTGAATGGTTTATCAACCCTGATCATCTTCCCCTTATTGCGGGGGTAGCACTTGGGAAGCAATAAAGAAGCTGGTCTTGAGGTTGAGATTATCCAACCTGTTGAGCATTATGATGGATTTGAGGATTTAAAATCAGGAACAATTGATATCCACTGCAATGAACCTTTACATCTATTTGAACACCATTTTGATGGGATTAAGTCTTGGTTAGCTTTTTTGAAACAAGAGGTGGGGCGATGATACGAAAAGATCGAGTTGAAAAACTAAAAACAAATCAACCTTTGAAGATAACCACTCCTGCTTCCAATGAAGTGACAATAAAATAGGGCTTGAGATACTCAAACGATATGCTATAAAAATGGATTTACCCTTGATAAAAAAATGTACAATTTGTACAAACCAACTTTTGGCACTTAAAATATGGAAGAGGATGAAAGCTTTGATGGAGCTTGGCTTTGTTTTTACAACTTTGAGGGGGTTGAATCCAAATTTAAAACTTTGAAAATCTTTTTTCATAGATCAGTATGAATCACCCTATCCAAACTTTCTGTGCTTTTTAGGAATTTATGAGTACGGATAAGATTATTGAACAAAAGGGGGAGGCACTATGTGATTTTATCAAAGTGACCAACCAGATGGCAGATTTTTGTAGAAACAATATGGAAGAAGCAAAAGATATCTATTATAGCCTACACCAAAGAGGAACCTACCACTTTGATGGATAATATCATCAAAGAGACCATTCCTCAACTACAAACAGATATAAAAGCAAATGGGGAAATGGTTTAAACTTTATAAGTTTTTAGAAGATTTAGAACTTGTGACCCTCAGTGATGAAAAGTATGGTAAAATTTGGGGGAAACAAAAGGTCACATCAGATGAACCAAAAAAGGGTAAAAATGTTAAAAGAGTTATTATTTACAGGGGTTGGAACAGCTGTGCTTTTAAGAGAAAAAGTGGAAACAAGAGCTTAAAAACTAGGAAGAGACGGGGAAACTAAAAAGGATGATACAAAAAGCTTTCTACAAAATTTAGAACAAAAGGGAAAGATGAGGAGCTAAGAGCCAAAGAGGAGATCAAAAAATTCTCAAAGAGATTCTCGATGAGCTAGGGGGTTGCTACCAAAGAGGATATTGAAAAACTTAAAGAGAGTCTCAAATAAAAAATCTCAACCTATAGCCCTTTAAGAGTTTATCTCACTTTTAGATTTCTTTTACAATATTTTTAGTTATTAAGAAAAAGAGAGCTTTTTTGGGACTCAAACCACTTGGGGCAATAAAACTTAAAATACCATTATCACTTTAGGGCTAGTTTATAAAATTAGCCCAAGTTTTAGCTACAAGGAGTGATTTCTTTTCAAAAGAGTATCTTGATCAACTCAAAGAGCTTCATGATGATATCCCCAGCTATGCAAAAGAGGTTGAAACTCTTTTTCAAAGAGTTTTTCCAAAATCACCCTTGAGAAATTTGAGACCTCCCCTATCGCATCCGCTTCTATTGGGCAAGTTCATATCGCCTATTTACAAGGAAAAAGTCACAAACTACGAAGAGTGGGGATAAAAACAAAGAGTAACTGGCGATATTAAAATCATCACTTTTTCAATACCCTTTCGTCCATTTTTTCAAAATATACCAAAAACTCCACCAGCGGTTATAGGGGAACTTTCAAAATGATTCAAGAGGAGGTAAGCTGAATCAGAAGTGGAAAATTTAGTTGAGTTTAGTGAAGTGTACAAAGATTTTGGGATAACTTTCCCCAAACCCTATCCTAAATACTGCAATGATGAGGCTATCGTGATGAGTTTTCTTTGAGGGGCTCTTAGTTTGATGACAAAGAAAATCTCCTCAAACACAAAATTGATTTTAGAAATATCATCACTAAACTTGTTGATTTTTATACCACTCAGATGCTTATCAATGGTTATTTTCACGCTGGATCCACACCCTTGGGAATTTATTAGTTTCAAAAGAGGGAGAGCTTATCTTACTCGATTTTTTGGTATGACTCAAAAGAGTACCAAATGAAACAAGAATAGCGATAATAGAGCTTAAAAGTGCCAATGAAGCCAACTATGAAGAGTATATCGTAGCAAATAAAAAACTAGGAACTATCGCTTATGAAGCCCCTGTTGGAACTGGCAGCTTTTACAAAAGATGTTTCGAATATTTTCAAATGAAAATCTTGATAGCGAATCGATGCAAAATCCTCGCTTTTGAAGTACTTGAAAGTACCAAAAGATTTACCATTTAAACTCCCTAGCGATGCGATATATATCTTAAGGGGCTAGTGCTATTATTGGAGGGGCTTGGGACAACTTATATAGAAAATTTCAACGGGGTAAAAGATATTTTACCTATTTTGAAAAAAAACATCCCAAATGCCTTAGGATTCAAAGAGCTTTACTGAAAATATTATTGATGAGATGCAAGAGATACCCACAGTGGTAAAAAAACCTCAAGAGTACTCTGCGTAAAGTAGCAAACAACCAACTAGTGTCGTGAGATTAGCAACTGACCAAATTGGAGTACTTAGAGGGGAAAATTCTTCAAAAACAAAGTCCTATTTCATCTCTTTGAGTTTTTTACTTGGGGGATATTTTTATCTAGTGAGACTCAAACTCAAAGAGATAGCTATCGCTATTTTTAGTTTTGGCGTGGCTAGAATTTTATAAATCTTAACTCTCAAAAGCTCAAAAAAATTTGAGCTTTCTTTGCTATCGAGCATATCCTAATGTCTGAAGTTCCTGTATCACATTCACTTTATCTCCCTGTACTTGAATCCTTTTCCTCAATCTCACTAGCAATCTCTGTTGCTAACAAAATCGATTCATCATCATTTACCAAAGTTGCATTAACTATCACCCGAAGTCACGACTCGCATTGATATAAGTTTTCAAAACACCCCTCTTTGCTATTAGCGATCGCCTCAATCTCCTCAACCCTTAAGAAAACTCTAACACCTCTTCTAGCCCTTATTTTGGCAATTCACTTAGGAGCATTCGGGTTGCACATACTGCCGCTGATTCTATACTTGTTGCCTCTTCATGACCATGATGGGCATAAATAGCATTGATAACTCCTTCAGGCTCCCTGTTTACACAAATCCGGCCCCAATATCCATTATTGGCCCTTATGATATCATCATGGGCGTAGTGCTTTCCTATATCGTGCATCAACCCAGCTCGTCTAGCAAGGATAGTATCCCTCCTAATTGAGAAGCGATAAGCCCTGCTAAGTTTGCCACTGAGTATGTGCCAGTGCATTTTGACCATAACTAGCCTGATATCGCAAACTGTCCTACAAGATGAACCAAATCTTTATGCATATTGGTAATCCCTAACGCCAAAACAGTATCTTCAATTCTTTGGGTTATATTGGTATCAAACTCATTTTTGACACTATTGTATACCCCTTCTATCCAAAGGCTGAATCCTCCCATCTCTTAAAAAGCTCCTCAATAGTTCTTGTTGATATTGCCTTCTATAAAGACTGAAACTACTCATTATGCATAGTGTTTGGGATATCCCCTCATAATAATATCAACCTAGACAAAACTCCAATGCCTTGATATTCTTCTCCCTCTTTCCTATGATTTTCCTTTGCTTCGTCATCTGGAAGGGGGATGTGGTTTATCAATCTTTTCTGCTGCAAACTCCCCGTGCATATCTAGTGACTGCATGGGAGCATATTGTTTATCTTCTTTGATAGAATCATCTTTTGCAAGTTTATACTCTTTTCTAAAAAGTGAAGGATTTTTTGGCTCTATTCTCCCTTTGACCTGTTCTAGCATAAGAGAGGTTGCCTCTTTCTGTGTTAAACCACTTGTATTTCAAGGATTTTAGTCACTTTTTAATCTTCTCTTCATAAGATTTTTTTTAACCTCCAAACCTGCTTGCAAAGCTTGCACTTCAGCCTCTTTTGTTCCCTATAGTATCTTTATCTTTTTTGATTTTTAAAAGTTCTGTTTCAACCAAACTTTCCAACTCTATTTGTTTATTTTCTAACTCTTTTCTACTTTTTTTTTATACCTCTTTCAAAATCTTGTCTTTATTTTTGTCTTGTTTTTAGAAGCGATTGTGCTTCATGTTCAATCACTTTTGCTTTGCTTTGCTTTCTCTGTATATATTTCAAATTTTGCGCTATTTAATTTATTTGCTATAAAAACTTATTAATGATGCAAATATCGCAACAACTGAAATTATAATAATTTCCATTTTAAAACCTTTATGTTGTAATTATATAATCTGGCTTTATGTCATGAAAGGAGGTTACTATCTCTTTAGATTTAAAATTTTAGTTGTGTGAAGATGGTAATAGGTTTTATTTTCAATGTTTCATAAAACTATCAAGTACATCCTCGCCCCAAATCCAATTCTTTTTCTATATGTTTTATCCACCCTACTATTGGGATGATGATCATATCAAACTGAATTTTCCCTTTTTTAAAGTTGGAAAATTTAGGTTCCAAAATACTAAACCTCCCTTTTACTAGAGGAAGCCTGTACTTTACAGGAACAAATGATACCCCAGTGATATAGGGAACATAAACTTATATTTTTTTCTTTTCTTAAAACATTTATCAATGGCTTCACATCTACTTCCATTGACAAAGGGATATACAACAATATATTTCTAGGACTATATAAATTAATAATACTTAATATACTAGAACAAATATATTTGTCTTTTTTATTTTTGTTTTTTACTAAAAATCGTAATCTATTTAAACAGTAGCTTCTAAAGTGTTCTTTAGCACTTTTTGACATTTCTTAAGCCTTTGTAGGATAAAATCCAATTTATATTTTAACCAATGGAGACAAAAATGAAGATTAAAAAATCACAATATTAGCTATTTTATCATTACTTACTATTTATAGGTTGTTCAGAGAAGGAAATACTGATGATGATATTTTTGCAAAAGGAAATAATACAAACAACAAATGACAACTTTCAACCTTAAAACCGTTGCAGGGGAAGATTTAAAACTTGTTATCAAAGACTCAAAGTGGGTTTTTCAAGGGTATTAGAGAACAAAGTGATATTATTAAACTTCTTTTTGGTACTTGTGTCCCCTTTGTAAAGCAGAGATCCCCTCACTACTCAATATAAAACAAAACTTGCTACTAATCTAGAAGAACCATCTCAAACCCCTTTGAGGCGATATAGCTGTAGATTTGGGACAAAGAGATGGAACACTTAATAGCTATGAGGAGCTCATGAGATTTATTTGATCAATTTGGGATAAACTATCCAATAGTAATCGCTGCTGATAATTTAAAAAATTGTTTTCTACCGTACGAGAGATTAACCCAAGTGGTTCTATCCTTTTTATGATGTTATTCCAATAAAAAGGGGATTTGAGTAAAACCTTATGCTGGGATGCAACCTGAAGAGATGCTCTTATAGTGATATAACAAAAACCATAGAGATGAAATAATGTTTGGAATTTTTCGCAAAGGGAGGAGGAAACACCAAAACTTCGCAAGAAGAAAATAATCCACCCCAAAGTTTCCTCTCAAAAGCAATTCTTAGTCGAACTGTCTCAAATATAAAATCTATTGTCCCTCAAAAAAAGAGAAAATAGAGTTTGGCCACTATTGAAGAGCTTCTAATTGAAGCAGATATGGAGTATGAGATTATCCAAAAAGCTATGGATGGACTTCCTGATATGATTACAAGAGCACAACCTGTCATAGATTGGGCGATGCTTTTTGAACATGTGCTCCAATCATCGACCAAGCAAATATCCCAAAACCTTTTGTGAGCTTATTATTGGGGTCAATGGTGCAGGGAAACCACCACTCATAGCAAAATTAGCCAATCGATATAAAAACAATGGGAAAAGTGTCATTCTTGGGGCTAGATACATTTCGAGCAGCGGCTATAGAACAACTCTCTATTTGGGCTACAAAACTTAAGTGCCTATTATCAAACAAAACATGGGCATGACCCAAAAGGTGTATGATACTATCTATTCACAGGTATCTCAAAAAATATTGACCATGTGATTATCGATACTGCTGGAAGATTACAAACCCAAACAAACTAGCCAATGAGTTAAAAAAGATTGTCAAAACTTCTGCAACAAAGCCTTAAGTGGAGCTCCCCATCAAAAGCTTATGATATTCTGATGGAACACAAGGAAATACTGCCATTGCTCAAGCAAAGCTTTCCATGAGATGGTGGGGATTGATGGTATTATTGTGACCAAACTTGATGGAACTGCCAAAGGGGGTGCTTTGTTTTCTATCTCCAATCAACTTGAACTCAATATTTTATATAGGGATTGGGGAAAAGCAGATGATTTGATGGAGTTTAGTCCTTGATAACTTGTAGATAGTTTACTTGATGAGATTTATAATTGATCAATAAAAACTTGTACCATGCAGAAACTGCCAAAGTGGAGGTGGAAACAAAAATACGAAGATGCCCTTACTGTGATTTTAAACCCTACAGTAACTCTTAAAGAGATTTTTGTAAATAATCTTTTTGTTATTGTTGTTATGGGGACTTTCACTTATTTTATAAAATAACTATAATACCATCTAACATTCAGTTTTAATAGTTCACAATCATTTTTGCCATCATACCGTTTTTGGTTGATCTAACTTTTGATATCAATTCCTACAGAATTTCCTCACTTAAAGCTCCCTGTATAGTTTGTAGAACATGGTATTTTTCATAAAAAGGGTGTCTATCTCTTTAATTCTTTCATGCTTTAATCACTTGTGCAATATCTGATATACAATGATAATAATATATTTTATTTACTGCTCTTGAATCCTATACTCTCTCATAATATTAAGATTATTGACCAAATCTCTTTCTATCTCTTTTAAATCTTTTTCTATTCTCTATATGTTTATCTCCTCTTTAATATGTTGTTCATATCTTACCTCTTCTTGCAATACTCCCTCATTTAAAAGAGGTTCATACACAGACATAATCTCTAAAAGTTCAATATCGCTAAATCTTTTGTTTTTGTATCATGTTGCAGGTTTTTTTCATCATAATTTTATCAATCGCTTTAAGAATTTGTACGGCAATAATAAGATAAACATATTTATCCTCTTTCCCATCTTTGAAATCTATCCCATGATGAGAAATCATAGGTCGTGCACTAAGATATTTAATCTTCATAAAAACTCCTTTAATGAAGAATTTTATCATAACTTTTTAAAAAAAGGGGAGAAAAGTTCTCCTCTTCCCCTTTTAATTGTAATTGAATCTTTTGTAAACTATCTTTGAACTATCGCTTCAATTTTCTCTACAATACTTGGGTCTTCTCAAGTGTTGATATATCTGGGCGATAGGTTCCCTTGACGAGATACCTTCCTCAAAATTCTCGCATAATTTTTCCTGGATCGCGTTTTTGGAAGATCTGGAACAAAACACATATCATCACAAAGTGCTATTGCTCCTATCTCATTTTGATGATTGCATTGATCTCTTTCATCACTGCAAACTCATCTGCTGTCTGATCGTTCGCATTTGTAGGAACTGATTTGAGAACCACATAGGCAAAAATCCTCACCTTTAAATCTCATGCGGTTTTCCAACCACTGCAACTGAAGCCAACATTTCTCATGTTTTTTGATGGCAGCTTCCACCTCTGCTGTTCCCATTCTATGTCCACTTACATTGATAACATATCATCGGTTCCTTTTCCCTGTAATAGTGATATACCCATCTTCGCTCATCATCGCACCATCTCCTGTGAAATACACAGGTTTTCCATCTTAACACAATCACCAAAATATGATTTTTTAAATCTTTCCCCATCGTTCCAAATGGTTCTTATCATAGATGGCCAAGGTTTTGTGACACACATAAAACCTTTTTCCCCTATAGCTGTAGGGAGTTCCATCTGCTTCTATGATCTCTACATATCCTTGGGAGTGGAAATGTTGCACATCCTTATTTTATAGGGGTAGTTGCAGGAAGTGGAGAGACGATATGCCCTCCTGTTTCTGTTTGCCAGTAGGTATCTACAATACTACATTGAGATCTACCAACCTCTTCATAGTACCATTTCCAAGCAGGTGGATCGATAGGCCTCACCCACTGTTCCTAAAATTCGTAAACTTGACAAATCATATTTAGATGGCTCATCTGCTCCTGTTTTATGAAGAAGTCTTATCGCTGTTGGCGCTTGTGTAGAATTGGTTGATTCGATACTCCTCAACCATTCTCCAACATCTTCCAGCATCTGGGAAAGTAGGAACTCCCTCAAACATCACTGTAGTAGCCCCAGCTGCAAGTGGTCCATACACAATATAAGTATGCCCTGTGATCCAACCAACATCAGCTGTACACCAATAAGTATCATTATCTTGGATATCAAATACCCACTCCATAGTCATCTGTGCCCAAAGGATATATCCCGCTGAACTGTGTTGTACCCCTTTTGGTTTTCCTGTACTTCCACTTGTGTATAATAAAAAGAGTGGATCTTCAGACTCCATAGGCTCTGCTTCACAAAAAGATGATTCAGATTTTACAAGCTCATTAAATGAATAATCTCTCCCCGCAATCCACTGGATATCTTCCCCATTTCTCTCAACGATACACACTTTTTCTACACACTCACATCCAGTTTTCAAAGCATCATCTACTACTGGCTTTAGCATATATGGCTTCCCTTTTCTAAAAGCACCATCTGCAGTAACTACAAGTTTTGCCCCTGCATCTATGATTCTATCTCTTAACGCTTCCGCACTAAATCCACCAAATACCACTGAGTGGATCGCCCCTATTTTGGCACACGCTAGCATACTGACCGCAGCTTCTGGGATCATAGGCATATAGATAACAACTCTATCTCCTTTTTTGATACCAAATCTATTTTTGAACATATTTGCTGTTTTACTTACCTCATAAGAAAGCTCTCGATAAGTTAATATTCTTTGATCTCCATTATCACCTTCAAAAATAATTGCCGCTTTATTTTTTTTCGTTTTAAGGTGTCTATCTACACATTGATACGCTACATTCATCTTTCCACCAACAAACCACTTATAAAATGGTGCATCAGACTCATCTAAAATCGTATCATACTTCTCAAACCAATCAATCTTTTGATCTGCGAACTTTGCCCAAGTTCCCTCATAATCTTTTTCAAACTCTTCTACTAGTTCTTTGTACTCACACATATTTTTAATAAGTGGATCGTTAAATCTCTCTTTTTTTGGGTTGAAAATATTACTCATATACTCTGCTCCTAATCATTATTTTAGACATTCTATTATAAGTTTATTAAATAGCATTTTAATAGCATTTTAAAATATATCTTTAAGTGGGTTCAAAAAAAACTTTTTGGTTACATTTTGTAACAGTTTAAATCTCTTTAACCAAAAGCACCTTTATACAATGGCATTTTTTGAAGCTTCAAAAACATCATAGCACTCATTATAGCATCATTCAGTGCGTCATGTTTTCCTAATCGTGGCAGATCTAAACTTTCCATGATAGTATCAAACTTCAAATCTACAAACTCATGAGCTGATTTTTTGCGATGTCTTTTGTAATACATACTTGAAAGCTCTATTGATTCATTTGGTAGATTTATCCCTATATATTTTTTTAAATAAGTACTTAAAATCGCCATATCAAAAGAGATATAATACCCTACAATTGGACGATTTTGGATAAAAAAAAGGAGCTTCTCTAACGCTTCATTGACCGATACACCATTTTCAATATCAATGGGTCGTATATGGTGTATTTTGATGCTCTGCTCACTAATTTTAAATGTTGGTTTTACAAAAATTTCAAACGCCTCACTAGTAATTATTTTGCCATCTTTTATCTTCACTGCACCTATTGAGAGGATCTCATCTTTTTTAGGATCAAGTCCTGTGGTTTCAGTATCAAGTACAATATACTCATCATCAGGCATCTGCTTATCAAACAAAAATTCAAATCTTTTATCTTGGAGTTTTGAATGATTGAGTTTCTCTAAAATTTTTGCAATCATATCTACCTACATTAAATTATTAAGTTTAAAATGATGGGTTATAAACTTTTTAAACTCATTGACTATTTGAAAACTATCTTTAAGCATATCTCTTTGAATTTTACTCAAAGTGGTCAGATTGATATTGTTATCTATTTGTTTTCCACTATTAAGCTCTGCCATTTGCCCTTGAAGCTTCAATCTTAAGAGTAAACTAAATGCTTCTATAAGCTCTTTTGCTTTCTCTTTTTCTATAACCCCTTGATTAGAAAGATTCTTTATCCTTGCGGTTGTAGATTGTTCAAACAATTTATGCTCCAATGCCAAACTTCGCACCCCTTGCACCAAAGCAAATATTGCCCCTTTTTTCAAATCAATCTCATCATTTTTAGCTATAAGATTTGAAAACATCCCAATAGGGGTATCAAAGAGTAAACTATTTTTTGCAAAATATGCCATATAGACATCTTTATTGTCTATTTTGTCAAAGAGTTTTTGTTTTAATTGGTCAAGCATAGTAGACTCTCCAGCTACCGTTTTTGCATCAAAAAATATTGCCAAATTCATATAGTCATCTTTATCACTCCCTGCTAACCAAATATCAAGCTGTTTGTCAAAATCACTAAACGATTTGCACCAATAAGGGTTATTAACCATAATTTTTCCATCACACGGTGGAAATCCAAACTCTATAAGTGAGGCGGTAAACTTTTCCATCATAGGGCGGAACTGCTCTATGTCAATTCCATCTTTAATAATCAAAGCATTATCTTGATCTGTTTTTAAAATCTGCTCATTTCTCCCTTCACTCCCCATCACTAAAAGGGAGCATTGCTCTTGAAGCTCTGGAGGAACAACAAATTCAAAAAGCTTTCTATATACTTTTGCATTGAGTTGTGCGACCATTTTAGCTATATAGGTAGTTTTAACACTTTTTACAAAAAGTGATTTGACCGTTTTTACTATATCTCCACTGGCCCTTCTTAGATCTTCTATAGTTGTGGCTTTTTCAATTTGATTGGCAATGAGATGAACATGATTAGCAAAATAGCTTAACACATCCACTTGATTGAGTGTTCCTATGATTTTCCCCTCTTTTGTAACCCCTACCCTTTTGATATTTTTTTCGGTCAATGTAAGTAACACTTGAAATAAAAAATCTTCATGATCCACACATAAAAATGGATATATAGCGATTGAGTCAATTGGCTGTTCTAGGTCACGACTTTTAAGAAGTACATCTTTTTTTAAAACAGAATCTGTCACAATACCTAATTGATCCTGTTTTTGTACAATTATGGTAGAGGTTTTCAATTCAATTGAATCAGCAATAGCATTGGCAATAGTTTCATTGGCATCCACAACGCAAGGTTTATGCAAGTAAAGCTCACTTACCCTTGCTACCATAAATCCAGACATATCGTTTGCATACTCTTTTGTTTTAAGCTTTTGAAGTCTTTCAGACATATTTGACAAATAAAAGTTTTTAAATTTTTCATTTTGCTCTAAAAGCTGTAAAAAAATCTTTTTATTGAGTTCATAACAAATAATATCTTCTACTACTTTAAAAGAGCTTTGTGTTTTTCCATACATCAAAGAATCTGCATCGAAGCTGTCATATTCATGATATACAGCTACAAGCTCTTCCTCTTTATACTCATTGAGCTCCCCTTTGATAATAATAAAAAAATATTCTGGTATCTCAGTGGGACTTATGATGGTAGTCTCTTTTGGATAATACCCTATATTGATATTTTTGACACAAAGATCAAGTTCATAATTGGTTAGCTTGTCAAATGGATGGTGGGATTGTAAAAACTCTTTTTGACTTTGAATACTCATATTGTAGACCTTTTATAAATTTTACTCAATTTAAAATAAACCTATAAACTGAATAAATTTTATAAAAAACAAAGAGCCAAAGCTCTTTGTTAGTATTTGTTATTAGTGACCTTGTGCTTCACCAGCTCCACTTGGGACTCTGATGTTTTCAACGATCTCTTGAATCTCTTTTGGTGGTTCTGGAGTCATTCTTGAAACAACTACCGCCACAACAAAGTGAAGAACCATACCTATTGTACCAATTCCAGTAGGAGCAATTCCAAAGAGATAATCTGCTTTATCTCCACCTAAGAATACAAAGTACAAGATATAGACAAATGTAAATGTAAGACCTGTCACCATACCTGCAATTGCACCCTCTTTGTTCATTCGCTTATCAAAGATTCCCAAAATAATCACTGGGAAGAATGAAGAAGCTGCCAAACCAAACGCAAATGCAACAACTTGTGCCACAAATCCTGGAGGGTTGATCCCTAGATATCCAGCAACTAAAATAGCAACTACCGCCGAAGCTCTTGCAAGCATCAACTCATGTTTTTCACTTAGAGTTGTTTTTCCAGTTACTTTATCTTTCATAATAACTCTACCAAAAAGGTCATGAGAGATTGATGAAGAGATTACTAGTAAAAGTCCAGCTGCTGTTGAAAGTGCTGCTGCTAGTCCCCCAGCTGCCATCAATGCAATTACCCAATTTGGTAAGTGTGCAATCTCAGGGTTTGCAAGTACCATAATATCTCTATCTACATAAAGCTCATTGTGCATACCATTATTGTTCGCTAACTCTTCAGCTGTTGGTGCACCTTTTGCATTGGTTGTTAATCTTTGACCATGCTCACCTCGTGCATCTCCATCAAAAGCAGGCTTTCCATCAAAAGCAGCTCCTGCAGCGTATTGGATTTTCCCATCGCCATTTCTATCATTCCATGCCAATAGTCCACCATTTTCCCATGTTTTAAACCATGTACCATCATTTAAACTTCCATCTTCTCTTAGCTGTTGTGCGTTTACAAATTTTGTATACTCAACATTTTGAACATTATTGATAAGATTTACTCTTGAAAAAGCTGCAACCGCTGCAATTGTTGTATACATAATTGCAATAAAAATCAAAGCCCATCCAGCAGAGATTCTTGCATCTTTTACTTTTGGAACTGTAAAGAATCTAACAATAACATGTGGTAAACCAGCCGTACCAGCCATAAGTACAACCGTAAGCATAAACATATTTAAAACACTTCCAGGCTCAGTATACGCTGAGAATCCAAGATCTTGGACAGCTTGATCTAGTGCATGCATCAAGAAGGTGCCCTCGGGGATATGCCTTACTCCATCATTAAACTCAAAAGTTGTAGTAGCAAACATACCAAGTTGAGGTAAAAATGTATCTGTTACTTGAAGCGATAAGAAGATCGCAGGAACAGTAAATGCAAAGATCATTACCACATATTGAGCAACTTGTGTATAAGTAATCCCTTTCATACCACCAAGAACAGAGTAAACAAATACAATCGCCATACCGATCATAACCCCAGTATTTACATCAACTTGCAAGAATCTTGAGAATACGATCCCAACCCCTCTCATTTGACCTGCAACATAAGTAAATGATACAAATATAACCGCAACAACAGCAACTGTTCGTGCAATATCTGAATAGTATCTATCCCCTACAAAATCAGGAACAGTAAATTTACCAAATTTTCTCAAATATGGTGCTAAAAGCAATGCTAGTAGTACATAACCACCAGTCCAACCCATAAGGTAAGCACCACCATCAGACCCTGCAAAAGAGATGATACCCGCAAGTGAGATAAATGACGCCGCACTCATCCAGTCTGCTGCTGTTGCCATACCATTAGCTACTGGAGGAACTCCCCCACCTGCAACATAAAAATCTTTTGTTGAACCAGCTTTTGCCCATAAAGCAATACCGATGTAGACAGCAAAAGAAAACCCTACAAATATATATATTAGTGTTTGTAATTCCATACCTTTTCCTTCCTACTCATCTACGCCATATTTTTCATCAATCTTCTTCATCTGTCTTACATATACAAAAATAAGTATAACAAACGCATAGATTGAACCTTGTTGTGCAAACCAGAACCCTAGTTTTACTCCGCTAATCTCTATTGCATTGAGTTGATTGATAAATAGTACACCACACCCTAGTGACACGATAAACCAAACAACAAGCAATTTAAGTATTGTCGAGATGTTTTCTTTCCAATACTGTTGTGCTTTTTCAGCATCCATTTGAACTCCTTTTAATTTATTCAGTGTAATCATATTTGTGGTAAATAGCAAAACCGTAGCAATTTGGGTTTATTAAAATTTATTATAAAGAAAAAAATTTAATTGTGTCATAAAGTTACATTTTTTGTATATGAGTTGCTACAAATTTGTATTTTTTTTCATTTTGTAACTTGACATCCAGTTTGTTGTAACCAAGTGGTAATTCATTAGTTATATAATTTTCAAATTTACTCAAACAAAATATACAATCACTATTAGCGAGTATTATTTTTGTAAACTTCAATAAGGAAATAGATTTATGCACAAACAACTTCAAGAGTTTACCTCCTCTTTAACCCTTTTATATGTTGAAGATGATACAACTTTTCAATCTGTCACACTTGATCTTTTAAAATGTTTTTTTAATAAAATACTTGTTGCCAATGATGGGAAAGAGGGATACAAACTTTTTATCGATTCGCAAGTTGATATCATCATCACTGATATCCGTATGCCTATAATGGATGGGACGACAATGATTGGCAGAATCAGAGAAAACAATAAAAAAGTTCCTATAGTTATATTGAGTGCGTATGATCAAACTGACTATTTTTTAGATGCTATACAATATGATGTTTCAGGGTATATGATGAAACCTTTAAGTCAAACCTCTTTTTTACAAATATTATTAAAAATACAAAATCATCTCAAAGAGGAAACTATCAAAAATGAAAAAATAGATAAACTCAAAAAGATGGAAACTGAACTTTATTTGCGACACTATCATGATGATACTACTGGCTTGCAAAATCGTTTTGCTTTGGAAAAAAATCTACGAACTTACTACAATCCACAAATTATGCTTATTGATATCAATTGTTTTAGCGATATCAATAACACCTATGGGACAGAAGTGGGTGATCAAGTACTCAAAGAGGTAGCAAGACGCTTAGATTCGCACAACCACCAAGGCTGTTCACTTTATTATTTAGCTTCTGATCAGTTTATACTTCTTAAACATACTGTTGAACAAAAAAATTGTGATAAAGCGGCATTAAATGTTTTAGAGATTATCTCAAATACCCCTATAAAGATCAAAACAAAAGATTTAGATATCAAACTAAATATTAGTGCAACATGCTCTATTGCTCAAAGTACACAAACAGATAAACTTCTTTTGTATGCAGATATGGCAATTAAATATGCTAAAAAAACCCATCAACCTTATGTGATATATAGTGAAAGCCTTCATTTAGAAGAAAAACATCTTAAAACCATCAATGCTATCAATCTTATTAAATCAGCCATTGAAGAGGATGCCATTGTCCCTTTTTTTCAACCCATAATAAGGAAGGAAAGCATCTCATACGAATGTCTTGTACGATTAGAGCATGAAGGGAAAATCATCTCTCCATTTTTATT
>JAGYNS010000069.1 GCA_018399655.1 Campylobacterales bacterium | reverse complement strand
AGAAGCACGACGCTAGGGTAAGTTTTACAAAAAAGTTCCACATAGTGGAATCTATCTTTTTGAAGCGTCCCCACATCAATATCTGCTAGACCACTTAGTTTTAAAAGGGAACAAAACTCTTTTGGATGAGGGGTTAAAACAATATTTTCTTTTTTTAATACCTTTAAAATATCCTTTTCATAAAAAAGATCAGCATCGATCACTTTAGGTATCTCATTGGATAAAATAGCATCTATCTCATTTTTATCATATACCCCAAGTCCCATTCCTAAAGCGATTGCAGTAGTGTTGTGGGGGAGTTGATGATTTTCCATAATATGATAAGGGGGATTGATAGTTTGATGGTCAATCACACTTACAAGTCCAGCACCAAAAGCAAATCCAGCTTCTGCACACAGCATTCCAGCTCCTGTTTTTTGACCTACGATCACTGCTAGATGACCAAATGTCCCTTTATGGGTTGTTTTTTGCTCACGAAGAGGAAGCTTAAGGTCACTTTTTTCAAGAGCAAAACAGTTTGTTTCCCCCTCATAAAGCTCTCTTTGGATCCCTAAATTTGCAACAATTATCTCCCCTACAAAGTCTTTTACCCCATCTGATTTTAAAGATTTTTTTAAAGCTCCCATAGTGATAGTGGTGTGGGCATTAAAACAGATAGATTCAATACTTCCTTTTTTGTTGATCCCACTAGGGATATCACACGCTATTTTATAACAACTCATTTTATTAAGAGATTCTATAATGGTATACGCTTTTTTCTCCAATGGACGATTAAGCCCCGTACCAAAAAAAGCATCCACTACGATATGGTAATGGTTGGTTTGAAGTGGGAAGTTGTTGATAATATTTACCCCAACCTTTTGTGCTCTTTTGAGTTGCAAGATCCCCATCGTTGACTGAATAGGAAATGGAGTGTATAAAGTAACCAAAAAATGCCCCTGTAACATCCTTGCAAGTGCAATTCCATCGGCTCCATTGTTCCCTGCACCACTTACAATTAAGATATGGGAGTTTTTTTCAAAGTTGTTTTGGATAAAGTTCGCCATAGATGTTGCTGCATGCTCCATAAGTAGATCTTCACTTAATCCATATTGGCTATAGCACCGTTTATCTAAAGTTTGTACTTCATCAAATACTTTTTGCATATTTACCCCTTATTTTTTTCTAAATTTCCATCCATTGGTTTGGAGTACTTTGATGATCTGCTCTTTTTTATCACCTTGTATCTCTATCCACTCCTCATTGATCGTGCCACCAGTTCCTAGCTTTTTCTTTAAAAGCTTTAAAACCTCTTTTTTCTCTTTATCATCTATTTGAAACCTTCCTACAAGTGTTACAGGCTTTGCGTTTCTTTTTTCAAAAGTGAAGACTAGTTGGTGTTGATTTTTTGGTAAAAGTGTCTGTAAATTCTTTTGTGGAGTTTTATTTTTGGAAGTATCCCACGATTCATCATCTAGGTTTGCACCCATTGTAAACATAGTTAAGCCCTTGTTTGTAGTATTAGATAAAAGTAATAAAAAAAAGGGACTTTAGAGTCAAACTCTAAAATCCCCATCTTAAAATCTATTGAGTGATTATAATAAACTGTTAAGTTTATCAGCAAAAGCTTGCTTAGAAGCAGCTCCAACCATAGTATCCACAATCTCACCATCTTTCATAAATACAATAGTAGGGATTGATCGTACACCAAATTTTGTACTCAACTCTTGTTGCTCATCTGTATTTACTTTACAAATTGCAGCTTTCCCTTCAAACTCTTCAGCTAACTCTTCAATAACTGGAGCGATCATTCTACAAGGTCCACACCATGGAGCCCAAAAGTCTACCATCGCTACACCTGTACTTGTTGTTGCTTCAAAGTTATCGTTCGTTAAATCAATATATTTACCCATAATTTGTTCCTTTTAAAAATTTTATTGAAGATTGTACACTTTTTTTTCTTTAATTAAACTTTTTATAGCAAACTATAACTGATTATAAATAATCTTTTAGATACAATAATTGTTTACAAAACTACAAATATGGAAAGATATAATGGATATAAGAAAAGAGTTTTTAGAGTTTTTTGCTTCAAAAGAGCATGAAGTGATACAAAGTGCACCCCTTGTGCCTGATGATGCAACACTACTATTTACCAATGCAGGTATGGTACAGTTCAAGGATATTTTTACAGGAAGTATCCCAATCCCTAGCAACCCAAAAGCTGCTAGCTGTCAGTTATGTATTCGAGCTGGGGGAAAACACAACGATCTTGAAAATGTAGGTTATACCGCACGGCACCACACCCTTTTTGAGATGCTTGGGAACTTCTCTTTTGGGGATTATTTTAAAAAAGAGGCTATTGCGTATGCGTGGGAGTTTATCACTGTCAATCTTGAACTTCCAGTTGAAAAGCTTTGGGTAACTATTCATGATAGCGATGATGAGGCATATGAGCTTTGGAAAGAGCATATTAGTGTTGAGCGAATTAAAAGATTTGGTGATAAAGACAATTTTTGGTCTATGGGTGATACAGGAGCTTGTGGTCCTTGTAGTGAGATATTTTATGATCAAGGGGCAGAGAACTTTAGTGGTGAAGAGGACTACTTAGGTGGAGAAGGTGATAGATTTTTAGAGATCTGGAATCTTGTATTTATGCAATTTGAAAGAGATAAAGATGGCAATCTCAACCCACTTCCAAAACCATCTATTGATACAGGGATGGGGCTAGAGCGAATTGTTGCTATTAAAGAGGGTGTTTTTAATAACTTTGACTCTTCAAATTTTCAACCTATTATTAAAAAACTTGAATCTTTAGTAGGTGCAGGTGCTACAAAAGAGACAATAGGTTCATTTAGAGTGATTGCAGATCACTTACGAGCCAATGCATTTATGCTCTCACAAGGGATTCTGTTTGGTAATGAAGGTCGACCCTATGTAAATCGAAGAATTTTACGACGAGCGGTACGACATGGATATCTTCTAGGGATTCGAGAGCCTTTTATGGCAACGCTGTATGATACTCTTTGTGATATTATGGGGACTCATTATAGTGAACTTGTAGAGCAAAAAGAGTATATCAAAGAGCAGATGACACTTGAAGAGGAGCGATTCTTTAAAACGATCGAATCAGGAATGGAGATCTTTAATGAGGAGCTTAAAAGCACCAAAGAGCTCTTTAGTGGTGAAGTAGCATTTAAGCTTTATGATGAAAAAGGGTTCCCACTTGATCTTACTGAAGATATGTTAAAAGATTGTGGACTAAAAGTAGATAGCCAAACTTTTGAAAAGCTTATGAGTGAACAAAAAGCAAAAGCGAAAGCTGCATGGAAAGGGAGCGGAGATAGTGCTTCAGAGGGTGATTTTAAAAGTTTAATTGAAAAGTATGGGATCAATGAGTTTGTAGGGTATACCAATATACGATACACAAGTAAAATAGTAGCACTCCTTGATGATCATTTCAATGAAGTTTCATCTTTAGGTGAGTCTCAAACTGGATGGGTAATGTTAGATAAAACACCATTTTATGCAACAAGTGGTGGACAAATAGGAGATATCGGTGCATTAGAGTCAGGGAGTGATATAGCTATGATTCAAAGTACAGAGAAATTTCACGGAATCAATCTTTCTAAGGTGGTTGTAGAGAAGGGAAGTTTATCTCAAGGAAAAGTACTCGAAGCGGTCGTTGCAAGTCGTGGAGAGGTAGCCAAACATCATAGTGCTACACATCTATTGCAAAGTGCATTGAAAATGGTACTAGGAGAGACGGTATCTCAAGCAGGATCGTTAAATGATGCTACAAGACTTCGATTTGATTTTACCTACGCTAAAGCGATGACAAAAGAGCAAATTGATGAGGTAGAGGATCTTGTAAACTCAATGATCGCAAGAGGACTTCCTGGAACCGTAGAGGAGCTTCCAATAGAAAAGGCAAAAGAAAAAGGTGCTATTGCTATGTTTGGGGAAAAGTATGGAGATATGGTACGAGTAGTAAGCTTTGGAGATGTTTCTGTTGAGTTTTGCGGAGGAACCCATGTCCAAAATGCTAACGATATAGGAAGTTTTTATATTGTAAAAGAAAGTGGTGTAAGTGCGGGCGTTCGTCGAATTGAAGCAGTATGTGGGCTCTCTGCTATTAAGTATACAAAAGATGTTATTTCTCAAATGAATGAAGTACAAGCTGAAGTGAAAAATAGTGACCCAATTTTGGGGATAAAAAAACTCAAAGAGCAGATCAAAGAGCTCAAAAATGAGCTAAAAATTGCCCATGAAAATGTTGCAACTCCATTAAAAGAGGAGATGGTAGGAGATATAAAAGTTGTCGTTGATATTGTAGAGCAAGGGGATATTAAAAAACTTGTAGATGATATGAAAAATGGCAATGAAAAAGTAGCAACACTTCTTATCCAGCCAAAAGGGGATAAAGTGATGCTAGTAGCTGGAGTAAAAAATGCCAATATCAAAGCAGGTGATTGGATCAAAGCAGTAGCTCCTGTTGTAGGTGGAGGTGGTGGTGGAAGACCAGACTTTGCACAAGCTGGAGGGAAAGATGCTTCAAAAATAAAAGAAGCAAAAGAGTCAGCTCTTGAATTTTTATATAAAGCTCTTGAAAGCTAAAAAACTCCTTTTTATAACTTTATTTTTTGTATCTACACTGTGTGTAGGTGCAAAAGATTTTACCGTAGCTTCATACAATGTAGAAAACCTTTTCGATCTTCGTTATGATGGCAATGAGTATGAAGAGTATCACCCAAACACCCTTACTTGGAATAGATTGGCACTAGAGAAAAAAGTGGCAAATATCTCAAGGGCACTCAAAGATATTGATGCAGATATTGTAGCACTTCAAGAGATAGAGTCGCAAGAGGCGTTAAACTTCTTGCTGGATGCTCTTCCTTTGTATAGCTATCATAAGTTTGCCAAAAAACAAAACTCCTCAGTAGGGGTTGCAATAATAAGCAAATATCCTATAGTACTTAGTGAGTCTATTGATGTAGATAGATTTGATAAATATAGTAGAGATATTTTAAAAGCAACGGTAGATATAGACAACACCAATTTTATCATCTATAATAACCATTGGCGATCAAAAAGGGCAAGTGAAAGTAAACGAATCGTCTATGCGATGGCTTTGCTTCAAGATATTCAAAAGCTTTCAAAAGATCAAGACTATATAATCATTGGGGATCTTAACTCCAATTATAATGAATACCAAACTTTTAAGTATGAACAAAGACTCAATGATACCAAAGGGGTAACAGGGATCAATCAAGTCCTTAATACCACTATAAAAGAAAACTTTGTCCAAAAATACAATATTCGCTCTTTTGAGACAATAGTGCATTATAATAGTTGGCTAGAGCTAAAACATAAAGATCGTTTTAGTGCAAAATTTAGAGGTGAAAAGATCACCCCAGATAATATTTTATTGCCAAAACAGCTTTTTGATAATCAAGGTATTTGGTATGTAGATAAAAGCTTTGAAGTTTTTAAGCCCCACTACTTATATAAAAACCTACAAATCAATCGATGGGAGCTCTATACCAAAGAGGGCTTCTCCGACCATCTTCCTATACTAGCAAAGTTTTCTACACAAAAACAAAACTACCACTTTGAAGATGAAAAACATTTATCAATTATTGATACACTTTATAGTGTTGAACAAATAAATAATTTTCCACTTAAAGGTGTAGTTGTGATCTATAGGGACGAAAATATTGCAATACTGAAGCATAAAGATCAAAAAATAAGTTCAAAAGCTATTATGATATTTCATCCAAAAGAGCTATTTACCCTAGGTGGAGTATATGATATAAAAGTAGATGAAATAGATCGCTTTCATGGATTAAAAGAGATCAAAAAAACATCAAATGAGAGAGAAATTGAAAGATTAAAAAATATTGAAAGCTACTATTTAGATGGCAATAAAATTGACCTTTTTGATCAAAAATACCAAAATAATATTGTGACAAATCTTACAGGGATTTATAAAAAAGGGTATCTACACTATAGGAAAGATAAAGAGTACAAAAAGATACGACTCTATTTTAAAAATGGAATTGAAAGACCAAAAGATGGGACAACCCTTACTATTGATAGAGGACATTTAAGTATCTATAAAACAAAGGTGCAAATAGCTATTTACACCTTAGAGGATATTTTGATTAAAAAAGCTTATCTTTTAAAGTATCATGAGCAACGGCAGTTTTTCCCGTCCAGCTTTGAAAGATTTGGCATGCTACTTTTGCTCCCTCCCAAGTTTCTCATAGGACACCCAAATTTTTCATTTTGAGTAAATAGCATCATAAATTTGTTGTTGCATTTCATCCATTTCTAGAGGTTTAACACCAAAGAGTGTTTTATATCCATACATTGTTTTGATATAGTCAAATGTAAGTTTGAATTTAACATCAAGATTTGAAGCTTTTATTTTTCTCTCAAACTCTTTATAGATTGCATACGATACAAATGATATCAGTACATGGGCTTTTATTCTCGTTTCAAGTCTATGATAAATTGGTCTTATTTTTAAATCTGTTTTAGAGATTCTAAAAGCTTTTTCAACATCATATTGATTTTGGTAATGTCCAATCACTTCATTTGTTTTTAGTGTAAAATCATTTGTGACAAACCCTTTAATGCCATCTAGTTTTTCATCTTCTAAAATCTTAGTAGGATTGAGTTTGTATTGAATATCACACTTCTCATCAATATCAAGATATTTTGCATAGTAAGAAAGCTTCAAGTCACTTTTAGTGATATTTTTTGTGAGTTTTGCTTCAATTTTTTGGATGGCTTTGTCTCTTGTGTATTTATCTTTTTTAGCTCTTTTTGAAGAGTAGCTTAAGATGAGCCTTTGTTTTGTATTGAATGTCTGTTTTTGCTCATCTTTATCTTTGAATTTTATCTCTTTATCTATCTGCAGGGTATGGATAGTTGCATCATTTAAAAAAGACAAACTTGCTATCTGTTCTTTTATATCATTGGATACATTTTTTATTTTCGCTGCTAGGATATATTTATAGCCATTATTCTCTAAGTAGGCTAGATTATCATTATTGAGCATCCCACGATCTGCTACAACTATAGGTTTGGTAGCAAGTCTAAATTTCTTTTGAAATTTCTCTAGGATATCTATAAGGGTGTGTCCTTCGTATTTATTACCCTCATACACTTCATATGAGAGTGGATACCCTTGGAGTGTGGTAAATAGTCCTAGTTGTATTTGGGGACGAGCTAATTTTCCCTCTTTTGAAAAACCAATGCGTCTTAAATCATCTTCACTTTCACTCTCAAAGTAAAGTGTCGTGACATCATAAAAAGCTACTGTGATAGTATTGCCCATTATCTTCTTGGTATGATGAAATACACACTCTTCTATTTTTGATTTTAAATCATCTTTGTAGATGGTATCTAAAAACCTATAGATTTTATTTTTCTCTATCTTTTGCTTTTTATAGATGTTGTAGTAATCAATCAAGTAGAGTTTACTTCCAGGATAAAGGAGCCTTGATAGCACTAAAGCTTTAAATATCTCTTTATCTTTTGCTTTTTTAAATGATATTGTCTCACATCCAATATTTTTAAAGAGTTTTCCAAATATAAGCTCATCACCTATAACTCTCATATCTTTGTTGGTCAATTTTTGTTTATTACTCTGGTACTCTATAAAATCAAATAGATTTGGTTCAAGCTCTATGAGCCTTTCTTTGGCTTGTTGTAGTAACTGTTTTATCTCAAACTCATCTTTACTGCACCCTATAGTCTCAACTACTCTATATTTACCAGCACTTTTTGAAATGATTTGAATGCTGACACTACCACTACTATTTTTTTTCTGACGAATAAACATAGTGTAATTTTAGCATTTTATTGCTTGGGACACCGTGATTTAGACTTTATACTCTTTATAAAACCCTTAAACAAGGGAATCCGCTATCGAGTTTTTAAAAAGTGAGAAACTCAGGAAGAGTATAAAAAGATACGACTCTATTTTAAAA
>JAGYNS010000068.1 GCA_018399655.1 Campylobacterales bacterium | reverse complement strand
GATATCATACAACACTAAGATTGTTTCAAATGAATATTTTTCAATACTCTTTGCTTCTTCTGAGGAGCGGACAAAAACATGTTTGATCCCATACTCATATGCCAGTTTTGCAATCTGCTCTATCCCATGTCCATAAGCATTGTCTTTTAAAGCGATACAAAGCTTATCAACTCCATAACAAAGTTTTGAAAAATAATCAAAGTTATGAAAAAGGTTTTTTTTATGAAGTTTGATATAGCCCATACTTTTTAGTCTTTTTGTAAAAACTGCGTTCCAATACCATCACTTGTAAAAAGTTCCAATAAAATTGAGTGTTCTACTCTTCCATCAATAATATGGGCTTTGTTTACTCCATTGTAAATAGCATCCACACAGCTATCAACTTTTGGGATCATCCCACCAGCTATTGTACCATCCGCTTTAAACTTATCCACATCGTTTTTATCAAGTGAATTTAAAAGCTCACCCTCTTTATCCAAAACCCCTTTGGTATCTGTTAAAAATAATACTTTATTGGCTTGCAGTGCAATAGCTACTTTTGATGCGGCAATATCAGCATTTATATTAAATCCTGGATGATTTGGTTTGGCACTATTGGCTATTGGTGCAATTACTGGGACAAAACCTTCATCGATAAGATCTTCTAAGATTCTATAATTAATAGAAGTTACTTCTCCTGTATACCCAAACTTTCCACCATCTTTTGGTTTTGCCTCTATTGCATTGCTATCTTTTCCACTGATCCCAATTGCTTTTGCCCCATGATAGTTTAAAAGTGAAGTGATATTTTTATTGATCTCACCACTAAGTACCATCTCTACTATTCGCATACTCTCTTCACAAGTAACACGGTGACCATCTACAAATTGTGAAGGGATCTGAAGCTTTTGAAGCATATCATTTATTTTTGCTCCACCCCCATGGACAATTACAGGCTTTATCCCTACAAGTTGTAAGAGTGTAATATCTTGGGCAAATTTTTCTTGAAGTTCAGGAGAAGTTTGTGCACTCCCACCATATTTGATCACTACAATTTTGTTACGAAACTCTTTGATATATGGCAAGGCATCAAGGAGTGTTTTTATCTTTTCTTGTTTTAGTTTCATATCTTTCAATTACTCCACGGATAATTACTGGTATTTTTTTCGTTTTTTTAAAAATACATGTTTATTTGGGTCTAAGCTATCAAAATAGGCTACAATATTTTTATTTCTCGTATTCAATGCAAACATATAAGTATCTTCACTTACTAGTGCCCCATTTTCTACTAAAAACTTTACTGATTCAAGGTGATGCTCTTTTACTGCATAATCAAGTGCTGTAAAGTTAAGAATATCTTTTGCATTGATATTTGCAGCATATTCCAATAAAACTCTCATCGATTCTATATCATTTTTTTTTGCGCAACTCATCAAAAGGGTAAATCCACTTGAATCACTTGTATTTGCATCGGCTCCATTGATTAAAAGCTCTTTTAAATCAGATATTTGCACAATAATGCTCCTTTTTTAAAAATACCTCTTTATTTGGGTCTAAACAATCAAAATAATTGACTATCTTTTTATGTCCACTTTTTAAAGCCAACATATATGAGTGATCTTTTACCACTGCTCCACTTTCCACTAAAAATTGAACTATCTGTAGATTATCTTTTTCTATGGCATAATCTAAAGCAGTATATCCAGATAGATCTTTATCATTGACTGATGCTCCATAGTGAACGACCATTTTGACAAGTTGTAAGCTTCCATATTTTGTACAGTACATCAAAAGGGTAAAATTGTTGTTGCTTTTTGTATTGGGATCTGCTCCATTTTGCAACAAAAACTCTACCGCTTCCATAATCTGTCACATTATACTATAAAAAACTTTTTACTATCGCTTTTGCAGCGCACTTTCCATCTGCAGCTGCTGTAACAGCTAAATCAGCCCCTTTGACGCTGTCTCCACCTGCGAATACTTTTGGATTGGATGTTTGACAGTTTTGATTAACTTTGATCCCATTCCACTTATCAAGCTCAAGATTAAGTTCACTTAAAAATGAAGGAACCTCTTGATCAAACCCTAGTGCTAAGATCACCACATCAGCCGCCTCAAGGTATTCACTTCCATCAATGATTTTGACACTTTGTCGACCAGTTTCATCTGGCTTGCTCATCTGAGTTTTAAGTACAACTACACCATCCTTTTGGATAGATTTTGGACTTACATTAAATACAAACTCTACACCCTCTTCTTTTGAGTTTATCACCTCTTTTTTACTTCCTGGCATATTGGTTTCATCTCTTCGGTACAAACACTTTACAGTACTTGCTCCCTCTCTTATAGAGCTACGAACACAATCCATAGCTGTATCTCCACCACCAATAACTACTACATTTTTATCTTTTACATCGATAAAATCACTTACATCTTCATTGAAGTTTCTTTTTTGAATAGCGGTTAAAAAATCCATCGCTAAATGAACATGAGGCTCATCCTCTCCTTCAATTCCTGGCATTTTTCCTTTGGTAGCTCCAATTCCTATAAAAACAGCATCATAACTCTCTTCAAGCTCTTTTATAGACTTATCTTTTCCTATTTCGCAGTTTGTAAAAAGATTCATCCCCGCTTCACACAGCCAATCGATTCGTCTTTGAACTCTACTTTTTTCTAGCTTAAACCCAGGGATACCATAAGTCAAAAGTCCCCCTGCACGGCTTGCTCTTTCATACATATCCACATCAACCCCTGCTCGAAGTAAAAATGTTGCCACACTAATACCAGCTGGTCCACTTCCTACCACTGCTACTTTTTTTCCAAGTTTTTTCGAAGCAAACTTTGGTTTTAGTCCTTGTTCAAATCCTGTTTCACTAATATGTGTCTCAACAGCCCCAATTGTGATCGCTCCATGGGTATCATTGAGTGTACAATCCCCCTCACACAATACATCTTGTGGGCAAATTCGCCCCAATATCTCAGGGAATGGTGAAGTTTCATTGGAGATATTAAAAGCTAGTTCTAGGTCTTTGTTTGCAGTTTGCTTTAGCCACGCTGGGATAATATTGTGCAGTGGACATTTTGTGTGACAATATGGATCACCACACCCTATACATCGCTCCGCTTGCTCTTGGGCTTTATTTTTATCAAATACCGTATAAACTTCATCAAAATCTTTAATTCTTTCTAATACCCCTCTTTTACTAGGGTTGTTTCTATCTACTTTTGTAAAATTTAACATCTCTTAATCTCCCTGCTCTGGGTTAAGAGGTAAAACTTTCATATCTTTTGGTTTTACCATCCAGAAGTTTCTAATTTCTGATCGAAAATGATCAAGGATACATTGCCCTTTTTCAGAATCTGTATGCTCTATATAATCTCTTAAAAGATTTTTCAAATAGATTCGCTCCAATTCTGTATCATCGGTATCGATTCGTAAAGCCTCTATGAGCTCTTGATTCATATTATCTATAAACTCTCTATCTCTATCATAAATAAATGCCAATCCCCCTGTCATACCTGCACCAAAGTTGATCCCAGTGTCTCCTAAGATGACCACTATTCCACCTGTCATATACTCACAAGCACTATCTCCAGTACCTTCAACAACCGCAGTACATCCAGAGTTTCGCACGGCAAATCGCTCCCCTACAGTTGCTCTTACATACAGTTTTCCACCTGTTGCTCCATACAGACATGTATTTCCAGCTCCTGCGTATTTGCTTCCTTGAAGTTGTGGTTTGATGATGATTTTTCCACCACTCATCCCTTTTCCAACATAATCATTGGCAACTCCATCAAGATTGATAGTGATTCCACGACTTAAAAATGTTCCAAATGACTGACCTGCAACCCCTGTAAGATTGTATGTAATAGTATCGTCAGGCAACCCATCATCTCCATATCGTCTTGCGATCTCTCCAGAGGTTAAAGTTCCAAAACTTCTATTAAGATTTGAAATTTCTGCTGCGACTGTTATAGGTTTTGTAGGATTCTCTATTGTTCCAATCACTTTTCGAAGTATCTTTTTAGACTCTTCATTTTTATCATAAGGGACATTTGATTCAACTTGACATATATCTACCCCATCTATTCTTCGTAAAACATTTTGAAAATCAAACTTTTTGGCAAACTGATCATCTAGCACCTCTAAAAGATCACTTCTTCCTATGATATCTTCAAGTTTTGAGTACCCTAAGTGAGCCAATATCTCTCTTACATCTTGGGCTAAAAATGTAAAATATGAGATAAGTCGCTCAACCGTTCCGCTAAACTTTTCTCTTAAATCTTCATCTTGAGTTGCTACCCCAACGCTACATTTGTTGGTGTGGCAGATTCTAAGAATTTTACACCCTAAAAGTGTCAATGCTGCTGTTCCAAAGGCATATGACTCAGCTCCTAACATCGCTGCTTTTACTATATCCACTCCAGATTTTAGTCCCCCATCTGTTTGAAGATGCACCATCCCTCTTAAATGGTTTGCTTTTAACGCATTGTGTGCTTCTACAAGCCCTAACTCCCAAGGATTTCCTGTATACTTTATAGAAGTAAGTGGAGCAGCACCTGTTCCACCATCAGCCCCAGAGATAATGATCTTATCAGCATACGCTTTTGCAACACCAGCTGCAATAGTCCCAACTCCAATAGTTGATACAAGCTTCACTGTAACCGTTGCTTTTGGATTAATCTGTTTGAGATCAAAGATCAACTGAGCTAAATCCTCAATAGAGTAGATATCATGATGAGGAGGTGGTGAGATAAGTGTCACCCCTGGTGTAGTATGTCGAAGCTTTGCTATCATCTCTGTGACTTTTGCCCCTGGAAGCTGTCCACCTTCACCTGGTTTTGCCCCTTGAGCTAATTTTATCTGTAGCTCTTCACAATTTACAAGGTACCCTGGAGTTACTCCAAATCTTCCTGATGCTATTTGTTTTATTTTTGAGTTTTTCAAAGTATTGAATCGTGCAGGATCTTCTCCACCCTCTCCTGAGTTTGAAGAACCTCCAATAGTATTCATAGCTATTGCAATTGCCTCATGAGCTTCAATTGAAATTGAACCACAAGACATCGCTGCAGCTGCAAATCTTTTAAATATCTCCTCTTTTGACTCAACCTCTTCAATTGATATTGGTTTTTTATCACTTGCAAACTGGAAAAAATCTCGAATAAACTTCTTATCTCTACTCTCAACTAATCTTTTAAGCTCTTTAAAATCACTAATATCCTCTTTTCCTGTTGCATTTTTATTATGCATCGCATGGGTCACTGCTGGGGCATAATCATGGTACTCACCACCATCAATATATTTATAAAATCCACCCATTTGAAGTGGGAACATTATTTTATCATCAAAATATGCTTCAAAGTGAAGTTTTTCAACTCTTTTTTCAATATCTTCATAAGTCAATCCACTTAGATCACTATTGGCATGGTGGAAACACTCTGCAACGATCTCATCATGTAGCCCTATAATATCAAATAATGAAGAGTTTCTATAACTTGCCATGGTAGCAATCCCCATTTTTGACATTATTTTAAGCAATCCAGAACCTAAAGCTTTGGCACTGTTTTTTAGCTTTTGTTGTAGCTCATATGTAGAGATATTTTTTCTTTCATAAAATGATACAATAGATGCATACATCATATATGGATAGATAACCGCTGCACCAAAAGCAAATAAAACTGCTGAACTATGTGGATCATACACTTCACTTGTCACACACACAATTGAGACGGTGCTTCTTATTTTGTCTTGCAAAAGCTGTTGGTTGATATATCCTACTGCAAAAACCATAGGGATCATTTTTCTATTTGGACAAACTCCCCTATCATCAAGGATCACAATACTTACATTGTCATTGACAACGGCATCTTTTACATCCTCATACAGCTTTTTCAAACTTTGGTGTAGATCTGTTTCATAAATAGTATTAAAAGTTCTATTTTTATAATCTTCATCATAATGTGGATGGTTTTCATCTCCAAAGCTCAACAATACATCATATTTTTCTTTCATCAAAATAGGACTTGCCGCTTTTATTCTTTTTGAGTTTTCTGGGCACTCTTCAAGTATATTATATGCGTGACCTAGTCCAGTATTTAAAGACATCACCACTTTTTCTCTATATGGATCAATTGGGGGGTTGGTTACTTGTGCAAATTTTTGTCGAAAATAATCTGAAAAATTTCTATTTGCATTTGAAAAACATGCAAGTGGTGTATCATCCCCCATAGAACCTGTTGGCTCTTTTGCATCTTCTGCCATTGGGATGATCATCTGATCGAGCACCTCATAAGTGATATTTGCATATTTTTGTCTATTGGTAAGATCTTTAAAAGAATAATCTTCTAAATCTAAAAAAGTATCCTCTACATACTCTTGAAGATAGTTCATATTAGCAGTGAGCCATTTTTCATAATTTTGAGTTGATTTTAAATAATCATTGATATCTTTATTTTTTAAAACTGATCCATTTTTCAGATCCACTGCAATCATTTGACCACTTTGGAGTCTTCCCCTATCGATAATATCCTCTTCATCAAACAGAACGGTTCCATACTCACTTGTAATAAAAAGTCTATCATCTTTTGTTCGGAAATATTTTGAAGGTCGTAAACCATTTCTATCGATCAAACATCCCACATGTCTTCCATCTGTTAAACTAACCGCTGCTGGACCATCCCATGCTTCAAATCGAATTGCACTAAACTCATAAAAAGATCTCAGCTCACTATCCATATATGGGGCATTTTGCCAAGGTGCTGGGACTAAGCTTCTTGCAGCTTTAAAATAATCCATCCCATTGACCATCAAAAACTCAAACATATTGTCTAAACTTGCACTATCACTTCCACCCTCTTGTAAAATTGGAAATATACGCGAAAGCTCCTCATCGGTAAAAACTTCAGATTTTATCGACTCTGTTTTTACCTCTACATTGAATCGATTAGCTTCAATTGAATTGATCTCTCCATTGTGGGCAATCCCTCTAAATGGTTGAGCCAATCTCCATTTTGGCAAAGTATTTGTTGAGAATCTTTGATGAAAAAGAGCAAAAGAGATTTTAAAATCTTCATCATTGAGATCGATATAAAACTGTTTGATCGTTGTAGGCATCACTAGCCCTTTATAAGCGATCACTTTTGAACTAAAAGTGGGGATATAAAAATCCTCTTCATCTTTTAGATGGTGTTCAGCCTCTTTTCTTGCTAAATAGAGCATCGCATCAAATCGTTTTGCGGATACTAAAGTATTTGGTACTACAAATACCTGCACCATTTTTGGTAAAATTGAAAGAGCAAATTCCCCCAAAGCATCAGTATCTATAGGTACTTCTCTATTAAGCACCACTTTTAAATCATTTTTATCACAGTAGTTTCTAAAAATATCTAATTGTGCTTCATCTTTGGCAAATACAAATGCTACAGCGTATTGTTTTGGTAAATCTACACCATTTTGGAAAGCAACTTTTCTCATAAATTCATCAGGCATAGAAAGAAGCAGTCCACTTCCATCTCCTGATTTTCCATCTGCTGCGATGGCACCTCTGTGCATCATTCTCTCTAGTGAGGTGATAGCATCTTCAAGGTTTTGATGTGTTTGTTTATTTTTTAAGTGAGCTAATAGTCCAAACCCACAATTGTCTTTAAATGAAGTTAATTTGTCTAAATTACAACCCATTATATTCCTTTATATGATTTTCTCTTGAAAAAACGCAGTTATTTAATCCATAAATTTGGGACATTATACCTCAAAATTGTTTAATAATCCCATAAAAAAAGGGCAAGCAAAAAATGCATTGCCCTTGATCCCTTTTTAGTGTACTACTCTAAAAGTTTAACAAGAATATGTTGAGATAAATTCAAATGCTGTAGGTCTCGCCTCATCTGGCCAAACTTGTGTTTCAAATTTATATTTTTGATAAGTATCTACAAACTCTTTTGTAAATACAGGTTTAAGAAAGTCATTGTCACGAATAAGAGCTTCAAGTGATCCTCTTAAAGTATGTGGCATTT
>JAGYNS010000067.1 GCA_018399655.1 Campylobacterales bacterium | reverse complement strand
CTTTGCCATGTTTAGATGGTCTGGATTTATTATAATCTAGCTTCCAAGATATTTGTTTTTCTATATCCATATCAAGCTCCCCACATAGATCGCATAGTCGAATAATAACATCGGCTATCTCATCTTCAAAGCTATCTTTTATTTCCAGTCCGTAGTTGTCTTTTCGCATTGCTTCAAGAGCTTCCCCACACTCACTCATAACAAGTGCTATCTTTTGTGCGATAAAAGCATCTTTTGTTGCTTTTTGAATTGGAATTTGTTCTTGTGTAGAATATCTCTCATTTTCAAGCATATCGAGTGAATCATCCATACTATCCCAAAACCCTTTTGATCTTATTGTCTCGTTTGTATCTTTACAAAACTGATTTAATTTTCCTTCAAACATTTTATTTCTCCTCTTTTTGTTTTATATTTTGTAGTTCCATCTCTAGCAAAAACAACTGCGAACAAACGGCATGAGCTAGATGATGCAAGTTTGATTCATCGTCAATGTGATCACTATTGTGATAACTCATCTGGTGTCGTAGAGATGCACTTTCGTATCTTTCAAACTGATCGCATTTGCTCCAGTTTTTTCTGTCATATTTTTTGGCACCGTATTCCATCACTCTAGCCACTTCACTCAAGGCTAGTGGGCAATCAAAGAGTATCGCTAAGTTTGATTTTGCTGTGTCGTTTTTTATAAATTGCTCTTTACTCATTGTCTACATCCTTTGATCTGTTGTTTTTTATCTGTTCATAAATTGCATAAGGTGGCTTACCGTCTCTAGTCAAAGCAGCATTCCAACCATTGCAATACCCATTATAGGAGTGCATATCCATTTCATAATTTGTTCTAAAATTACATTCTGATAATTTTCGCCATTTTTTACCGTCTGAGATTTCTAATGTTGATGGGTCTATTTCGTATAAATCTTGTCCCCAAAAATGTGGATTTCTTTTTGTACTTGTTCTTATAGCCCAACAATCATACATTTCTCCGTCAAAAGATGGTTCTAAATACCCCTCTACATAATCATCACTATCTATCTTCTTTGCTCTATATATTGGTATATTCATTTAGAAGCTCCTAGGTATTTTTCAAACTCATATACAAATACATAGGGATTGTTTTCCCATTTGTATTTATCTTTTGCAGTTGAGTTCCAAAGATTTATCCACCAATCAATTGCCCTTGTTTTAGATGATTTTAAAAATCCTTCTTTGTCAATATCACATCTTAAAATATCATGCAACCGCTCCACTCTTACATTTATAATGTTTAAGAAGATACGAGCATCTTTTTGTTTTAGGTGTACTGATGGTTTCCACTTGCATATTAAATCAGGGTCATAAAAGTTATAATCTATATCAGCTTTATAGAAAATATCATTTCCTAAATCATTTCTTATGTACCAAACATTTTCAGGCTTTATAATTTCTTTTTTACCTAATGTAAATGTTTCCTTTACATAAAGAATATCATTAACTTTGTATTTAGAAAATCTTGTAAAAGCACCATAGGTTTTTTCACCTCCATTTTTTAGTAAAGTGTCAACTAGATCATTATCCTTAATCACTTCTCTAAACTGCGTCTTTCTACCATCCAAAATAGCCTTAACCATTTCAGTATTAAATATTATTGGTTTCATATTTTGGCTCATTCTTCACATCCTTTCGTATAATATTCTCTCCACTCTTCTTTAGTAGCTAGTTCCTCTTTGACTTGTTTTGTAGCACTACAATCCTCACATATATATTTTCCTCTAAAATGGATCTTGGGTACTCCAAATTGTGGTTCCCATTTGTGATTTGCACCATTTAGACAATCAGCCTTGCCTACTACGCTGTATTTTAAAATAAGCTCTGCCAATACTTCAAAGTTTTTGCTACAGTTTGGGCACTCATATATCTCTTTATCTTCACAATGGTCACGCTCCTCTGGGTATATCGCTACATACTCTTCACAGTATGGGCATTTTACACTTTCCATTTTTTACTCCTGTGTGTTGTCTACTATCATCTTTTTTGGTAGAGTGGTATTTTGGTACATTTGCTTAGTAGTCTTTTGCCATATGCCACTTACTAGTATAAGATAAAGGTTTTCATCCTCTTTATCTTCAGCTAGTTTGCATTGAGTACATGGTACATAAGCACCAGTATCTCCAAATACTATGAGAATCTCTTTTTTTTCAAGGTCTACACTTGCCACATCGTATTCATTTCTTCTGTATACAACTTTCAATCCAGCTTTCCATGCGATATTGTCAAATTGCTCTACTGTCATATTGTCTGTATCTCTTATTTCAGCTTTTAGCTCGTGTAATTCTCTTTCAAGAGTGTAGATCTCTTTGTCTTTCTCTGATAACTCATCAATATAATATTGGTTGTCACTAATGAGTCGTAAATTTTCCTCTCTCATAGCTATATAGAGTTTGTTTTGGGTTCCCAACTCATCAAAATCTACATCGCTAAGTGTTATAACTTTGCCACTATCAAGAGAGTACTTTGTCATATCATTTCCTAAGTATTCGGTTGTCATTTTTATACTCCTACCTCTTTCATTTTGATCTCAAATACAGCTTCAAACTCTGCTACTTGTTGCACTACAAAAACCTTTTCGTTTGGTATCTCTTTTGCAAGGTCTTTAGCTTCTTTATATGCTTTTAATTTGTCATTGGTTTGATAATGAATCAAGTTTGCATTAAGTACTAAATACACATTTCCTTTTTCAAAAAAATCATCTCGATCTTCGATCTCTTCACTCAAGTTATCTTTATCATGTTGTGTATCTTCGTCTAAATCTTCAACTTGTTGCTTTTTCTCTTTTTGTTTGATTCTTTGGTACTCTTTTTTACACTCTTTACAGTATGCCTCGTACCCTCTTGAGAGTTTTTCATTTTTATAAAACTCATCTTCAGGTTTGTCTTGGTCGCATCTGCTACAATGCAGTACATTTTTTACACCTGATGTCTCACTGTTCTTCTCATCTTTTTTACTAAAAAGCTTTTTGCAAAATGACCTTACAAGATCAAGATCGCTACTACTAAATGTTGATTGCTTATTCAATCCACAAGATCTCAGTACTCCATCAAGCTCCTCTTGATCTTCCAATCCTGTCTTTACTAACAACTCTGCTCGTTTCATTTTATTTCTCCTCCACTTTAAAAAACTCAAATGCTTTATCAAACATCTCTTTTGTTGTAGTTCCTGCTGTTGTGATGATGTGCTCTTTTTGTTCGGTTGTCATATCGTACACTGTTAAACACTTTTTCTTATGCATACTTCCAGTGTGAACCTCAAACCAGTTTTCAGATTCATTGTTCTTTTTGTTTTGTATATACCATTCTCTTATTAGTGCTTCTAGCTCTGCAAGTCTATCTTCTGTTTTTGTCTCTATTAAAATATTATTGATTACCTCTTTATATTGATCTTCGCTTACGCACTCTATTACAGTTGGTAGGTTTATTAAGCTATTTTCTGCTAGTTGTGGGTAAGCGATATATACAAGACAATTTAAAGAATTTGTTTCAACTATAATTGGTTTCATGTTATTCTCCTAACAACAAATCAGCTAAATGATCCAAGTTTGTAGTAAAGCCACAAGCATTTCTATGACCACCACCGCCTAAAGCTTTTGCAACTACACTTACATCTTCTAGTTCATCTGTACTTCGTAAGCTACATACTACATCCATCTCTTCAGTGATAAAATACACCAGTGCTGGGGTGCTGTACTCTTGACAAATTGCATTGCCTATTTCGCTTATATTCTCTGTAGCATTTAAACATTTTAAGTTGATACCTTGTAGTTTTATATCTTTTACTTTTTTGACTTTACTATCCACTTGTCTTTGTGTTTGAAGAGTGACAATCTTTCCGATATATTCAAGTTTGTTTTTCTCATCTTTGTATCTTTGTGCTATATCTCCAAACTGCTCTATGTTGTTTGGGTCAACTAACCATCTTAGCCCTGCACTTATCTCTTTTGATAACTCTAATTCCCACTTCCATAAGTCACGATCTTCTATATATTCAAATAGTTCTCTGTCTGGAAACTCTTTTGGTAATAGCTGCTTAAAATAGTCATAGCATAAAGTAGCACCACACTTTTCCATATCAAAGATCACTGTGATATTTTCTACTTCATCTTCTATGTTTTCAAGTTCTGCTTTTGCTGTCTTGTGATGGTCCAGTATGATGATATTTTGTATTTTTTTTGATAGCTCTATCATCTTATCTCTTTTAAGTGAGAAGTCCACGAAGTAGATAGTATCGTTTGTATCTAGCTTGAACTCATCTAGGAGATAATCCTCTTCTCCATATTGTAGTGGTAAAGTTTCTATATCTGTAAAGAAAAAGAACTTATCGTTACTATTTGCTAGTGCTTCTTTTGTGATGTAGGCACTTGCTAGTCCATCCATGCAGCACTTGTGGTAAATTATAATTGCTCGTTTCATTTTGTTTCCCCTATTTGTTTATATGTCCATTCTATTGATAAATCAAGATGATTTATAATCCATTGTCTTGCTTCTTCCTTGCTGTTTGCTGTGAAGGTGTATGTTTGACTGTTTATTTCGTTGTATGCTATAAATTTCACTTTATATCCTTTTTAAATTTTGGTTTGTTTTTATGCACTTGATTTTCTTTGTAGATTGCAATGAAAACAAAAGCTACAAAGTAGATACCGAGTGCTATACCTATGATTAGTTCTGTATTCATATCTATATCTTCTTCTCTTTATTTGCTTCATAGTATGCCTTTCGATATGCTTTCAGTCGCTCTCTATTTGCTTCATAATGAGCTTTTCTTTGCAACCTTATTTTCTCCTTGTTTGCTTCACGATATGCCTTTTGTAGTGTTTCTACCTTTTTTTTATTTGCTTCATAGTATGCCTTTTGCTGTGCCCTCATCTTCTCTTTATTTGCTTCATAGTATGCTTTTTTATATGCTTTTATCTTTTCTTCGTTTGTTGTGGAAGAACATCTGCCGCAAGTTATATTCATATCTACACCTCTTCTATTGTTATTTTGTATTTTTTTGAACTCTTAAACAATGGCAATAGTTTTTCTATCTCATCTGGAAATCCTCTAAGTTCAATATTTGGAACTTTGTTGTCTCTGCTTGTACTAAGATGTATTGCATTTGCACCAGAACCAAGCAGATAGCTGTCAAATTCAAATATAAGCTTTTCATGAACTTCAAGTTCTTTATGGGCTTCAAGTTCTCTAAGAAAAACACTATAGTATTTGTCATTCTTAAAATTCCAAGATGGAAATTTTTTTTGTATAACTGATCCTTCAAGCATTGTTGAAATACTTGCATAAAAAATAGCATCACTTAAAGTTTTGCTTTCATCAAAAGCCGTACCCTCTTTGTTTTTCTCTGCTGTTTCATTTTCCCCCGTGAACATTTCACTTTGTTTTGTATTGTCCAATTGAGTTCTTGTAAATGATTTCCCCTCAATGTTTGGTTCTTTTTGTTTTAGTGCTTGTGCTTTTTCTTTTATCTCATTCCTAGTGATCTCTTTGTTTATCAGTTGATCATATAAGATTTTTTGTACATCTTTTTCTTTCACTCGGGAAAGTTCTTCTAGTACAGACAATCCTACATTTAGCTTTTGATTTGATATATCTTCTTTGATAGTCTCATCAAGCTTATCTATAAGTCCAAGTGCTTTAGAGATATAAGCAGGTTTTTTCCCTAGTGCTTTAGCTAAATCTTGCTTTTTTGGATATTGACCGCTATTCCAAAGTGCTGTGATATAGTTTGCTACCTCAAAGTCTGTGAGATCATTTCTTTGGATATTTTCTATAAGTGATATCTCTTCTATCGCTTTACTATTTGCTGTCACTATATGAGCTTTGATAGTCTTTAGCCCTGCAAGTTTTGAAGCTCTATATCTACGCTCTCCACTTATGATCATATACTTTCCACTACCATCTTTTGCTACTGCTATTGGCTGTATGAGCCCATGTTCTTTAATAGATTCACTTAGCTCATCAATATCATTAAAAGATTTTCTAGGCTGTGCTGGATTTGGATAGATCAAAGATAGCTCTAGCTCCATGAAGTCACTTACGCCACTAGTACGCACCTGTCCTTGTGTTGATTTTGCTAGATTAGATAAGCTCATCTTTAAGTCCTAATATCTCTGCTATAGCTTTTTCATTGCTAAAGTCAAGTACACTTTTCCCTACTGCCATAGAGGTCTTGTAAATACTTCTACTATAAACTACAGTATCTAAAAAATTAAACTCAAAATGACCGCTTAGGGCATCTTTGATCATGGAGAGATCTTTTGTGTTTGGATGGATATTGTTTATAAGTATGTTTACAGGCGTTTTTATATTTATCTCTTGCAAGATAGCCTGAAATGTTTGAAACCCTATCACATCTGTAGCACTTATGCTTATTGGTACTACTAGCTTATTTGCATACTTTAAAGCTATACGGTTTATATCACTATCAAATCCACCAAGATCAATGATGATGTATCCGTGTAGGTCCTCAAGTAGCTCTATAAGTTCTGACCCGCTTTGTGGTTGAAGTACTTTGATCTTTTTGTTCACGCTGGCTATAAAATTGAGCGTCTGTTGAAAATCAAGGTCTATTATCGTGACTTTTTCATCTGTAGTTCTGTATATAGCATTGGCTAGGTTCCAAGAAATTGTACTTTTGCCTACACCGCCCTTGCTATGTCCTATTGTCATTATTTGTTTCATGTCTTACCCTTTTTAATATTGTTATCTTATCAAGAAAAAAAGATATAAGTATTACTCTAGGAGTATCACTTATTACCAAACTAACCCCTCTTTGGCTAATCTTTTCATATCATCGGTTACTTTTATGTAGCCTAAAGTAGTAGCTACTTTGCTATGTCCGATATCCTCTTGAATTAGCTTTGGATTAGCTCCATTTTCTGCAAGCCTTGTGATATATCCAGCTCTAAAAGAGTGTGTGCTATATAGCTCTCCTAAGCATTTGTGAATAATATCATTTGCTTTAACTGTTAGATAACTACTGCCTGACCCATCAAAAAGTTTAGTCTCACTTGAGACTGGATAGTCTGGAACTAAAGCTTTTATGATCGATACTTGCTTATCACTCAAGACTATGAGCCTTGATCGTTTTGTTTTTGTAGCATTTGTCAAGCTGTACTCTTTTTGATCAACCATATATTTTATATCTCCAAAAGTAAAATCACAAACCTCACTTACCCTGCAACCAGTAGCGTAAAGAAGTACAAAAAGTCTTCTCATCTTCGTTCGTAATCTTTGCTGATGCAATTGATTTGAATGATTTACAAATCTTATGAGCTTTTCATACTCCTCTTTTTTTATCGCTTTTTTTGCTCTCGTGGTCCCTATTGGTCGTGCCATCGTATACCTCCTTATTTGCTTCTCTATCATATGCTTTGAAACCATCTACATACCCTATAAGATAAATATCTGACTTTTTAGCACCATTTTTATCCTTTTTCATATCTTTTCCTTTAAGCTTTATATAGTAAGACTATTGATATAATCTCACTATGATTTTATAAAACAGTTTCACAAAACTTGTAGATCATATCGTCTAGCTTTTGCGAGAAGCTAGACACTCTTTTGATAATCTTTGCCATCTTTTTTTACCTCCTTTGTAGTTTTTTATAATAAATCTTCATCTCTAAGAGATAAAAAACCACTATCAACGATAATGATGTGATCAAGCAACTCTATCCCTAAGATTTCTCCTGCTTTTTTTAATCTTTTTGTAACCTCTATATCTTCATCGCTTGCTTCACATTTTCCACTTGGATGATTGTGTGCGACAATAAGTGAAGCAGCTCTTTTTTCTACAGCTGGTGCAAACACTTCTCGTGGATGCACTTGGCAAGAGTTCAAGATACCAATAGAGATGGTCTCTTTGTGTATGACTCTATTTGCTCCATCCATATACAAAGCTACAAAATGCTCTTTTGTAAGCTTTTCCATATCTCTTAGTTCATAAGCTACATCACTTGCTTTTCTTATTTTTTGAGTTATCTCATAGATCGG